>CAZXYA010000007.1:0-5485 GCA_964644655.1 uncultured Saprospiraceae bacterium
AATCCCTTTTAGTAGCAGCAAAGCTGCGCTCGGGGGACACGTTAAAATCACAAGATTTTTTTTAACGATGTACTAAATAAGCTTTATCTAAAAAGAGTGATAAACTACCTAAAAATGATGACTTCTAGTATTTTTTTATAAATTCATAAAAAACACCTATTTAATTAATTCATTTAAAAGCTGTTATACGACATAACTTTTTAGTTTTATTAGCGTATATTGTTTGTATATATACTATCGAAACAAACATTCTTGAGCCAACACAAAGATTTCTCCCCACTAAATATCTGCTTTTATAGGCAAGCATATAGGTATGGAAAAATCAGAAACACTTGATATTACCTAAGAAAATTTGTGCGGCTTTGAAACATTATACTCTATACTACTTTGGCAGTTTATTACTGCTTCTTTGTTGGGCTCCCCTCTTCTCGCAAGATGTACACTTCTCTCAATATTTTAATACGCCTATAGATATCAATCCTGCTTTAGCAGGCGTTGCCAAAGAAGATACCCGAGTATTTGGTGCCTATAAACGTCAATGGGCTTCGGTGCCAGTTGGTTATACCACCTTTTTAGGGGCAATGGATACAAAATGGACGCCTTTTCGCACAAATAATGGCTATTTCGGAATAGGACTCCTCTTTAATAATGATGAAGCAGGTGATGGAGATTGGTCATTAACCGACTTTAGTGGCATGCTATCTTATACCCAACAATTGGGAAAAGGCATTTTTGCTAGTGCTGGCGGAAAAATCGGCTTGGGGCATCGTTCTTTTAAGCTACAAGCACTTACCTTTGACAATCAATATAATGGAGAATTCTTTGATCCTACCATTGCGCCAAGCGAAAATTTCACGAATACTAACACTACTTTTTTTGATGCTGGTGTAGGTTTTAATCTTCATTTACAACATAATAATCAACGGTCTAAATTAGATATAGGCCTCGGCTTACATCATCTTAATACCCCCTCACAAAATTTTTATAGCAATAGCACTATTGAGCTTCCAGTCCGTAGAGATTATTATTTGATGGGTGTTTTGCGGCTTAATCAAAATTTTGACCTATTAGCCAATGGATTGTACAGGACCCAAGGACAATTTCAAGAAATAGTAATTGGAGCTGCTTTGCGGATTCATTTAAATACAACAGCAACTAAAGAATTAGCACTCGATATTGGGGGTAATTTAAGAACAGGAGATGCGGTACTCCCTTATGTTGGTTTGCTCTATCATCAATGGCGTTTTGGCTTTATATATGACATCAATACATCCCCTTTTGCTACCGCCACTAATAATAATGGCGGGCCAGAGTTTGTCGCTATTTATACCATTACCAAACCAAAAGCTCCATTAAAAAAAATCTGTCCACTATTTTAACCTGAATTTATCGTATGAAGACAAGGAAAGAGAACAACATAAAAACATCAATCTGAACAAATGCATAATAAAAACTTGACTATGAAAAAACAAATATTACTCTTAATCAGCTTTGTCCTAGTGACCTTTTGTAGCTATGGTCAAACTTGGAATCAATATAAAAAAGAAGCCAAAAAAGCTTTTAAGAAACAAGATTTTTACACCGTATTATCCTATTTAGACACTATGCAGAAGATTGATAGTGCTAAATTTGATCTTTATTTTCTACAAGCTGAAGCAGCCAAACACTTTAATGCCTTTGAATTTGCCGAAGATAATTATAAAAAAGTACTAGAAAATGAACAATCCACAGATTATGCGGCAAGTACTTTTGGTTTGGCTACCGTTTTAAAAATGCAGGGAAAATACACCGCAGCCATTCAAGCATTTAATGATTATTTAATACTTAACCCAGATTCAACAGATCAAATACATTTAGAGGCAATATCTGAAATTCAAGCCTGTGAATGGGCAATTGATTTGACGAAGATTTATGACAAAGATTTAGTCATCGAACATTTGAAATCAGCTGTCAACACCAACTTCTCTGATTTTTCACCTTACCCCTTAGCCGATAAATTGCTTTTTTCTTCTCTTCGATTTGTTCCAGAAGGGAAAAAGAAAAAAAACAATAAAAAATATTCAAAGCTACTAGAACTTAAAGAAAATGGCAGCATAGAACCCTTCGAATTAGGGCTATCCAATGAAGAAACTCATACCGCACATATAGCTTTTAACAAAGCAGGCAATCAATTATTTTTTAGTGTTTGTGAATATGTGGACGGTAGTAAGATTCAATGCAATATTTATACTAGAAAAAAAATTGATGCTAATAATTGGGGTCCACCCCAATTACTTTCTAGTAATGTAAATCAAGAAGGCATCACAGCCACCCAACCTGCTGTAGGCTATGACGAGAAATTGGATAAAGAGATTTTATTCTTTGTCTCCGATAGAAAAGATGGGCTGGGGGGAACAGATATTTGGATGACTTATCTGGATAGTAATGGAAAAACGACTCCCCCAATCAACATTCAACAGCTAAATACACCAAAGGATGAGCAATCACCTTTTTTTCACAATTATACCCAAACTTTATATTTCAGCTCTAATGGACGAATCAGTTTAGGAGGACATGATGTCTATAAATCTTCTTTAAAAGAAGAAAAATGGACACCAGTAAGTCATACCGGATTTCCATTGAATAGTAGTTATAATGATGTTGATTTTGTGCTGAATCATATTGGTAGTGAAGGTTATTTAGCTTCAAATCGAGCAGGTACTCAGTTTTTAGATGAGAAAATTTCTGCCTGCTGTTATGATATTTTCAAAGCAGCATTTAATTCTTATTTACTCGATTTAAATGTCTTAACTTTTCTTCAGGGAGATGATTCAGTAACAGACCTAATCGATGTTAAAGTAACTGTTTATGAAATCTTCGAAGATGCGGAGCAAGAAAAGTTTTACAAAATTGAGCCAGAAGGAAATAATCATTTTTTTAGCATTAATAGCAATAAAAAATACCGAGTAGTTGCCGAAAAGGAAAACTATTTTCCTACTGAGTTTGAATTTGACACCCAAACCCCAATAGAAGGAGATTTAGTGATTCAAAAAGCTTATTTACAACCGCTTAAATTAAATGTGCTAACCTATACGGATGAACCACCCAAAGGAATATTAAATGATGTAGATGTGCAATTATTTCTACTAGATCAAGATAGTAACGAAACAGCCGTTGCTTTGCTCTATGATCCTATTGGAAACAGTCATTTTTTCCCATTATTATCTAATAGCTCTTACAAAATTGTTGGCAATAAAGAGAAATATGACAAGCAAATAAAGTTTTTCAATACGAATACATGGGAAAGTAAAACAGCCACTTTGATTCAAGAACTTATCTTACCAAACTCCAAAGACATTATACTGCTCGATTTAAAACCATTTTCCTTATTCTTTGACAACAATCTTCCATTCCCCAACAATAGTGACACCACTACGAATAGTTCTTTTTCTGAAGCTATAGAAATCTATAAAAATAGAAAAGAAGAATTCAAAAAAGAATATACTCAAGGACTTTTTGGGAAAGAAAAATTGGATAGTATGAGACAGGTGGATAATTTTTTCACCGTGTTAGATTCTAGTTACACCGAATTTTTAAAATTCACCAATTCTACCCTTCGAAGGTTAAAGTTTGGTCGAAACATCATTATAACGGTAAGAGCTTACGCCAGTCCACTTGCTAGTGAAGCTTATAATTTAGCCTTAACCAAAAGAAGAATAAGCAGCATCTTAAACTTTTATAGAACGTATAAGAATGGAGAAATGGAAAAGTATGTAGAAGCTGGAAGTGTGCAAATTGTCCTAAAACCTCTTGGAGAATCGGAAGCACCAATAGGACTTAGTGACAATCCAAATGACAAAAAAAATTCTGTATTTAGCCCCTTAGCTTCTAGGCAAAGAAGAGTAGAAGTAATCGGAGCAGAATCCAGTAAAAATAAGGAAAAACCTTTGTCAAACAGTCTCGAATAATATCGAGCAAACTGATTAACAACAAATGAGTAAATCCCCACTACGAAACACTATTTTAGCCCTTCTTTTTACTTTAGGAGGGACGCAATTTGCCTTTGCCACTCATATTATTGGTGGAGAGATGAATTATAAATGCCTCGGTAATAACGATTACGAAGTCTCTTTAACCGTCTATAGAGACTGTTTTTTAGGAGAAGCCCCTTTTGATGATACTGCCTACGTTGCTGTTTATGATGTAATAGGGCAGCTAGTTCAAACCTTACCTATTTTATTAGGCTCGGTTGATTCTATTCAACAAAAAGATGCCTGTTTATTAATTCCATCAAATATTTGTGTGGAAATTACTACTTACCTAGACACGGTTAATTTACTTCCAATCATGGGTGGGTATCATTTAGCATATCAGAGATGTTGTAGAAATGGTACTCTTCTAAATATTATTGACCCACTAAATACGGGAGCAACTTATGATATTTTACTTACAGAAGCGGCGATGCAAAACTGCAATAATAGTCCTGTTTTAAAGGAACAACCACCAACTTTTGTCTGTGTTAACCGCCCTCTTTCCTTAGATAATTCAGCACTAGATGCAGAGGGAGATTCTTTAGTTTATAGACTCTGTACTCCTTTAGAAGGCGGAATTTCTATAGATAACCCAAGACCAAGACCCGCATTTCCACCACCTTACGAGGAGGTAATTTGGAATTCACCTACTTATGATATCAATAATATTTTGGGAGGACAAGCCTTAAGCATTGACGCAAAAACAGGCCTTCTCACAGGTACGCCTAATACGATTGGTCAGTTTGTTGTTGGCATTTGTATTGATGAATATAGAAATGGACAATTTTTGTCTACAACCAGACGAGACTTTCAGTATAATGTAATTCCATGTGAAGATGTGGTAGCTCAATTCGATTTACCAACAGAACAATGTGAGGATTTAACTATTTTTCCAATTAACCAAACAGCTGGTGAGCCCGATGATTTTTTATGGCAATTTTTAGATAAAAATGAAAACGTATTAGGTAATGCTACTCAAAAAATACCGAGCTTTACTTTTCCTGATACCGGGCGTTATATAGTTCGTTTAATCATTAATCCAAATGGTGTCTGTGAAAATATTACCCAACAAGAAATCTATTTACAAGCTAACACTTTAATACCCGATTTTCAATTTGACATTATAGGTTGTGCAGACAGTTTAGTGCTCCAATTTACCGACAAATCCAATAGTACTTCTGGAATAATCAATAATTGGTTATGGACATTTGAAGGGGATATTGACCAACTATCCAGTAAGGAACAAAATCCAAGAATTACTTTATTTAATTCCCAAAATTTACGCACACATTTACGAGTTGGCACAACAAATGGTTGTTTGAGTGAAAAAGAAGTTGAGTTAAACGCCATGATTATTCCAGATAGTTTTTCTGTATCTCTATTCGATACCTTAATACTTTGCCAAGGAGATTCTATCGAATTAAACCCCATTTTCAACTCAGATTTGACTTATAATTGGTCACCCAACAATGGTC
>CAZXYA010000007.1:5495-43470 GCA_964644655.1 uncultured Saprospiraceae bacterium
GGTCTAAATAATCCAACTGCCCCCAATCCATTGGCATTTCCTGATAGTTCTATTGCTTATGTAGTCATGATTAGAGATAGTGGCGATAATTGTGAAGTGCGAAAAAATGTATTTTTAGAAGTTATAGATTTTGATAATTCTTTTGATTACACCATCGACACCTTGGAATGTGGAGATAGTGTACGGCTCCAATTAATCCCAATTCCTAGTTATGATTTGTCATTGGTTGATTTGGTTTGGGAAGTGAAAAACGAGAAGGAAGTAATCATTTTCACCGAAGAACGTCCAGTTTTTATCATTAATAATACGAATGATTTTAAAATTTCGGGTAGGGTTTCTGATAATTTTGGTTGTAGCAAAACGGTGGTAAAAAATGTTCAGTTCGATTTTGTTCAAGAAGAGATTATAGACGCTTTATCTATATGTAGAGGAGATGCTATTGCATTGAATCCCAATTTTAATCCAAACCATCAATATTTATGGTCGCCAGCCGCCCTATTTGACAATCCAACTGTCCCAAATCCTATTATATCTCCAAGAAATAGCACGATTGTCAATGTCTCTATAAGTAATCAAACTGCTGCTTGTGCTATTCAGCGATCTATTGATTTAACGGTTTTAAATAGTATTGAGGAAGCCGATTTTACTTTTCAAATTAATGGCTGTACGGATTCCATCATTTTAGAAATTACAGAAATTATTGTTCCAGATTTAGGCAGTATTGAAACAGCGAATTGGCAATTAAATAGCTCTTTAGCCACTAGAACTTCTGACGAATTATTACCAATATTTGTCCTTCAAAATAGTCAAAGCGTTGAATTAACACTAACCTTAAATGGTAATGATGCTTGCCCCAAAACCATCACAAAAACGGTTCAGCTCAATCTTTTGGAAGCCTTGAATTTATTAAAGAGAGTAGATATTTGTCAAGGAGAAAATATAGCCTTAAATCCAGCAGAAGCGTTTCCTGAATATATGTATAATTGGACGCCTGCCGATGCATTTACCAACCCCACAGCCATCAACCCCATTATTACGCCCAATCAATCAACTGTATTTCAGTTAAGCTATACCGATAGTACTCAATTATGTACAATTACTCAAGATATAAATTTAAAGGTGCGGGACACCTTACCTCCTATTTCAGCAGATTTCACCGTAGCTTGTGATGCTAGAACCCTGCAAATTAATCCAAATGCTGCCGTAAAAATTGCCTATGACTTCGGTGACAATCAACAATTAATGGATTCCAGTAGTAGTGTTACCCATGTATACGAATCGGAGGGCATTTATGAAGTAAGGTTAAGGTATATAGCTGAAAATATTTGTGCCGATTCCACCAGTTTTGAAATAGATTTACCAATTGACAATCTAGTACCTGATTTTGCTTGGAATGTCGAATCTTGTACCAATAATATTGCCGCACTCGAATTATTAGATGTATCAAAAACTGCTTTTGGAACGATTACTAACTGGGATTGGACGCTTAGTACAGGAGCAACTTCAACAGAAAGGGAACCCCTTTTTCAAATAACAACTAATGAAGTTTTATCCGCCCTTCTAGTCGTTACTTTAGATAATGAAACTACTTGTCAGGATAGCATTCAAATGGAAATTCCTCCTTTATTAATTGAAGAAACCATAACAGATTCTATCATTGATTGCTTAGGAAGTAGCATTTCTTTAAACCCAGATTTTAATGAAAGTTATAGCTATGCTTGGTCGCCAAAAACAGGCTTAGATAATGCCAATTCCCCGAACCCATCGCTTCAAATAAGTAACGCTCAACAATTTCAGGTGCAAATTACCAATGAATTTGATTGTCTTATCATGGATAGTATTTTCATTGCACCTGCACCGACTATTGAAATTGAGTTTTTAGAAGTGCCTGTGGTTTGTGATACAATGGAAGTGGTACTATTTGCCGAAAGTGAACAAACAGATCAATTGGTTTGGCAAGCTGAGAATGGAGATACGCTAGGAATAGAACCTGAATTATTGGTCAACATAGATCATTCTCAAACCTTTAGTGTGACCTTTACTGACAGGTATAATTGTGAAAATGAAGCCAATATTTTTGTAGATTTCCAGCCTGTTCTTTTAGAATATGCCGCTACACAAGCTGTTTGTCAAGACGAAAGCAAGGTTTTGATGATTACTAATTTAGACCTTACGAATGATTTAAAAGTGGATTGGATGCCACAATTAGACATTATTAGTGGGGGGGAGACCTTAACTCCAGAAGTTGAACTAGAAGAACCGACTACATTTTCTTTTATGGTCAGCAATGAGGCGGGCTGTCAAACAACAGGGGAAATATTTGTAGATATTCTTCCTTTACCTGAATTAACTGCTACATCTGAACCAGCAAATATCTTTCAAGGAGAAACGAGTCAACTATCTGCAACTAGTTCGCCCACTTATTTATACGATTGGTCCCCTACCAATAGTCTCGATAATCCAACAATTAGCAATCCTATCGTTAGTCCAATTATAACGACCATTTATGTGGTGACGGTGACGGACGAAAATGGTTGTCAAAATACTGCAGATATTACCGTCAATCTCAAAGAAAGTATTTGCGATTTCCCTTACATTTTTGTTCCAAGTGGCTTTACGCCTAATGGAGACGGAGAAAATGACGCCCTTTTTGTTAGAGGCGATTTTATTGATGAATTATCTTTTATGGTTTTTGATCGTTGGGGAGATAAGGTTTTTGAAACCACCAATCAAACTATTGGTTGGGATGGTGCTAAAAATGGACAGGATTTGCCGCCAGGTGTTTTTGGTTATTATTTAAATGCTACCTGCAAGAATGGCGAGACTTATCAACGGCAGGGGAATGTTACTTTGATTCGGTAATAGGTAAGAGCTTGTTGGCTCTAAATCATAAATCATAGTTCATAAATCTTACATCATAAATCTGTCAAAAAGGTAAAATTAGATGGATTTATGATCTATGATTAGGGCTGTTAAGAGAAATAATTAGGCATTTTTTTGATACGGAAGGACACGGTTTTTTATTATGACAAAATTATGTTTTGGTCTATTTTGTACCCTAATTTATATAGGTCAAGAGAAAAACATAAAAAATCATATTTTCAAACCGTGTCTTTCCGTGTCAAAAAATACATTTTCAAATTTCTCTTAACACCCCTAATATATGGTTTAAAATTTACGATTTAAGATTTACCTCCTAAGACCGCAAATAAGACGCCCCATTTATATCCAAAATAGCCCCAGTCATAAATTCAGCTCCTTCACTTGCCAAAAACAAAATCCCATGTGCCACCTCTTCTGGTTTAGCGACCCTACCAACAGGGCTTTGGTTGCGAATATGATCTCCATCTGGACCATCTAAAACAGCTTTTGCCATATCTGTTTCTACAAACCCTGGCGCAATAGTGCCCACAAAAATATTATAAGGTGCTAAAGCTTGTGCCAAGGATTGTCCCATCGCATTCATACCTGCCTTGCTTGCTCCATAGGCTGGCTGCAAAGGTTCGCCTCGAAAAGCACCTCTAGACGATACATTGACGATGCGTCCCCCCTCCTGTTTCATCATCTGTTGAGCAGCACAATACATCATATTCGCAGCGCCAAATAAATTGACAGAAATGGTTCTTTGCCATTCGGCTTGCCAAGTGGCATAATCCACTTTATCAATGGCATGATATTCAAAGATACCTGCACTATTGACTAAAATATCTAATTTACCGAAATGGGTCGTTACTTCTGAAACCATTGCAGAAATCTCCTCTGGGATGGACACATCTGCCTTTACTATAATATGCCCTTCTCCAGCTAATAAGTCCAAGGTTTCCATTGCTGCTGCTAAATTTGCTCGGTAATTAACGGCTACTTTAGCCCCTTTTGCGGCAAAAGCAATCGCCGTTGCTCTGCCAATACCTCTAGAAGCACCTGTAATTAGGACTATTTTATTATCAAATCTCATAAATATTTAGAATTGGATTACTAAAAGTTTCCCAAAGATAGGAACATGATTTGACTTTTAATAGAGCAGGCAGGAGGACACGGAGTACACTAAGAAGACACAGAGCGCACAAAGAAATCTCTGTGATTTCTCTGTGTCTCCTTTGTGTGCTCTGTGTCCTAGATATCCTCTATTGAGAGCTTACGACAAATTTTCGAAAAAAATCGCTCAAATCATAGCCAGTTCCCGAACTAAAAAAACACCTAAATTAAGCACAAGCAAGCCAAAAATAAGTAGCCCCCATTCGGACATTGTAGGAATCGGATCTACCAACACCGGAGGGGCAGGTAAACAGGCAATGGCTACATCACTCGGCCCGAGACCAGCGGCAACCGTTGTGGTGGTATTCGTCGCTATATCTATGATGGTTACATTATCGGGTCCTCCATTTGACACAAAAGCCCTAGTACCATCGGGCTTAATCGCTACAGCTATTGGAAAGCTTCCCACTCCAACCGTTGTTGTTGCGTTCGTCGCCACATCTATTATTGTTACATTACCTGAAGATCGGTTAACGACCAATGCCTTACTACCATCGGGCGTAATGGCTACACCTCTAGGGTCAACTCCAACGCCAATCGTCGTCGTTGCATTTGTGGCTATATCTATTATCGTTACATTATTTGTGTTTGCATTAGAGACAAAAGCCTTGCTACCATCGGGCGTAATCGCTATTCCGTCGATATCCCTAGGATTATCTCCAACTGTTACTGTCGTCGTTGTGTTCGTCGCTATATCTATTATCGTTACATTATCTGAAGATCGGTTAACGACCAATGCCTTACTACCATCGGGCGTAATCGCTACCGCCTGCGGAAAAGTTCCAACCCCAACCGTCATCGTTGCATTCGTCGCTATATCTATCACCGTTACGGTATTTAAAGCATTCGTTGCAAAAGCCTTACTGCCATCGGGCGTAATCGCAATAGCTCTAGCTCCACTCCCAACCGTAGTTGTGGCATTCGTCGCTATATCTATTATCGTTACATTGACTGCAGTCGCTACATAAGCCTTACTGCCATTGGGAGTGAATGCTACAGCATTTGGGTTGTTACCTCCAAGTCCAATCATCGTCGTTATATTTGTCGCTACATCTATCACCGTTACATCATCAGAGCCTGTATTCAAAACAAAAGCCTTACTACCATCGGGGGTAATCGCTACAAAATTTGGCTGAGTTCCAACCCCAACCGTCGTCGTTGCATTCGTCGCTAGATCTATTACGGTTACATCATTGGAAGAAAAATTCGGCACAAATGCTTTTTTGCTTTGCGCTTGAATGGGTTTAGTACTTAACAAGAGTAGTAGAAAGAAAGAAAGAAAGAAAGAAGCTTAAAGAGGGGGATTGTTTTATCATAATAATTTATTGAATTATAGTAAATGTGAATAATTAATATTTATTACAATTATTATACCAGTACATCATCTTAACAGCCCTGCTCTTGAGCAAATCTTTTTAGTATTCGACCAAACATGATTTGACGGATGATTAGTAAAGGTGCTGTCTCAAAAGACGAATTTTGAAAAATACCTCCAATTAAAGTTCTGAATTTTCTTTTAGCACAGAACTTTTCCCCCTTTGGAGGGGGACAGGGGGAGGATTTCGTTATTTTATTCGGTTTTAAAAAATAGATTTTATGTTATGTTACAGCCTCGAATTTTTTTTGACTGGGACCTGAAATTCCCTTATACTATTGCCCAAAAAACTTAGTTGAACCAGCCAAATAAATTTGGCGGTTACGAGTAGGTTGCTAAAATCACTTTTTTATAAATAACTCCTTATTTTATCCTTAATAATTTATTATATTAAAAACAAAACAACTATTTTGTCCACTCCTTTATAATTAAGCGCAAAGCCGAGTATGGATCTACCCAAAAATTACCTAATTTTTTTATTACTAATTGTCACATTTCCTTCCTTTGCACAACAGGGACCACATTCAGCAACCATCAAATGGCAACAAATTAACACCAAAAAAGTAAGCGTTATCTTTCCAAAAGGGTTTGAACAACAAGGACTTAGAGCAACGAATCTAATTAATTACATGGAGCAAAATGCTACTCGCTCCATTGGTGACCGAAGTCAAAAAGTTGAAATCGTTTTACATAATCGAACGACTATCCCTAATGGCTTTGTAGGAATTGCCCCTTTCAGAAGTGAATTTTTTGCTACCCCTCCACAATCTGCTAACTTTTTAGGTACCGCTGATTGGTTGGATGCTTTGACCATCCATGAATATCGGCATGTTCAACAATTTTCCAATGCCAAAGTAGGATTGACCAAATTATTCTCTATTTTTCAAGGGGATAATGGTTGGGGATTGGCTGCTAGTGCAAGTATTCCAAATTGGTTTTGGGAAGGAGATGCAACTATCATAGAAACTGCTTTAAGTAAAGGAGGGCGAGGAAGAGCCCCATTTTTCACCTTAGAACAACGGGCCACTTTATTAAATGGTCGAGCGTATAATTACCAAAAAGCAAGAAATCGCTCTTATAAAGATTTAGTTCCCAATCATTATCGGCTCGGATATGCAATGCTGATGCATGGAAGAGTCAAATATGGTAACGATTTTTGGCAACCTATTTTTGATAATGCAGCTCGATATAAGCCCCTAATTTATCCTTTTTCTAATGCCTTGAAAAGAGCTACTGGACTAAAAACGGCAGATTTATATCGAGTAACCTATAAAAGCCTTAAGAAAAAATGGGCCGCACAAATAGAAAATGCCTCGATAATACCGACCAAAAAAATTAAAATACCCACTAAAAAAACAGTTACCAATTACCGTTTTCCATTTCCACAAAAAGATGGAAGTATTATTTGTTTAAAATCTAGTTTTCAGCAAACAGATGCCCTTATTCGGATTAAAGATGGTAGAGAAAAGAAGTTAACCAATATTGGTTTCCATCTAGAAAAATACCTTAGTGTTATTGGAAACAAAGCGATTTGGACAGAATATGAGCAAGATCCTCGAAGAAATAATACCAATTATTCTAATATTGTTTGCTACGATTTTAAAACAGCAGAAAAGGTTCGATTGACTACAGAAAGTCGCTTTTTCTCACCTAGTTTTTCTCATTCCGCAGGTAGAATTATTACTGTTAAAATAACGCCTGAGCAACGAAATACTCTTGTTATCTTAAATGGGAAAACAGGGCAATTATTAAAAATGCTGCCTAATCCAAATAATTATTTTATCTCTTTTCCAAAATGGGCAGAAAACGACACCGATATTGTTTACATCGCTAAACAGAATGGTCAATTAGCTATTTTTAAATATAACCTCATTAATAGTCAAACCACCCAATTAACTGATTGGACACATCATACGATTGCTGATTTAAATATTACAAATAAAAAAGTCTATTTCACCGCCTCTTTTAGTGGTATTGATAATATTTATAGTATTGATTTGGAAAGTGCTTCTAATATAAAGCCAATTACTCAATTAACCTCTGTAAAAATTGGCAGTTTCTTTCCTGCTTTAGCAACCGATAATCAAACTTTAGTTTTTAGTGAATTTACGGATATGGGCTATGAATTAAGTAGCCTAAATTTGGCAGAAGGAAGAACAAAAAAAGCGGCTATAAAAATCGTTGAACCGCATTTGCAATCCTTTTATGCCGACATTAATAATGCGGAAGAAGGAGGGGATATTTTAGGGAATGTTCCAACCGAAGCTTATCCAGTTAAACGGTATAAAGGTTTTTTTAAAGGTATGCGCTTGCATAGTTGGAATTTCACGCCTTCTGTGAGTCTGCCTACTCTAGATATTCAAATGGATAATTACCTCAATGATTTTTCTATAAACGTCATAGGTGGATATAATATCAATGAATCGTCGCCTGTTTTTGTAACTTCAGCAACTTATGGAAAATGGTATCCTCAGTTAACCCTTTTTACTAGTTTAACCAATAGAAATGCGGCTTTTTTAACCCAACAAGATTCTGTTCAAATTCAACAATTTGACCAATTTTCTGTTGGTGGACAAGTCAGTATTCCCCTTACTTGGATTCGAGATAATTATGGTACTTCCTTGCGAACTTTTGGTGGCTATATACAGCGCTATTTAAGCGAAACTACTTTTGGAGATATTCCCCAAGCGGATAAATCTATCGGAACCATTCAATTAGGCTTGAATGTATCCAACTTACGACGAACGGCCTTTCAGAATCTTGGACCAAGATGGGGCCAATCCTTTAATATATTATATCAGCAAACGACCGACACTCGAACAGATCGGCAAATTAGAGTAGGTGGGGAACTTTATTTTCCAGGCATAGGGCTGAATCATAATCTTAAATTAGGCATTGCCTATCAACGAGAATTATTAAAAAATACCTATCAATTTTCTGATGCATTTGAATATCCAAGAGGATTTCGGAGCATCACCAATGATGAATTTCTAAGATTATCCGCAGATTATCAATTCCCCTTTGCTTACCCAGATTGGGGGCTATGGGGTATTACCTATTTTAAAAGAATTAGTGCTAATTTATTTTTTGATTACGGCAGGCGAACGATTGAAACAATTGATTTAGTGGATAATCATAACTCTGCTGGTGTAGAACTAATTTTTGATAATAATTTCTGGAATGAATTGCCTGTTACTTTTGGGCTGCGGAATTCTTATTTGTTGACCCGAGCGGACGATCAATATCAGTTTGAGGTGTTTGTTCGGAATTTTTTGATTCAGTAAATTATCTACACCAATCGACGTACTTCTCCATTCACCAAAGCCTCCACTACTTGGAATAACAAATTAGGTTTATGCGGTCGCCAATTAAGGTCATTATAATAGACCCCAAAGTTAACATGGTATTGTAAGCGTGCTTCTTTCATTTCGTCTTCTATATGATTGTGAATATTTAAGAAACAAACCCAACCAGCCTCATCCCTGACCTCTTCGCCCCATTCTGCATAATAATCATCTTCTCCTCCATGAAAATTTAAGACATTTTCACAAATCAGGATAAACTTATGAATGCCTTTATCTTGTAATGGTTCTATTAAATTCCTTTTTAGAAACATGATGTCATTATGCAAAGCATCATTCCATTCACCCAAAAATTCTAAGATGACATAGCCTTCTTCATAATCCAAGAATAAGATTTTTGTATAAAGCGTCGCCGAACCAAAGTCATCCCATTGGGGATGTATGTAATAATTATATACCTTTTTAGTGTAGCGAAACTCGTTATACACTCTCCCAAAAAAAGGAGAATTAGGGTCTTTATCTGCAATGTATTTTTCCCGCCAACGGTAGTAAGGTTCTATGTCTTGCATATTTAAAGGACTTTTACTTAGACAATTTAGAGCACAATATATCTTCCTTATTAATCTAATCTATCAAGATATAAAGAGTTATCCCAATTACCGTGTAAATTAAATTTTTCATCATTTTAACTTGTCCCTCGAGCGCAGCTATGTTGCTACTCTTGAGGGTATTAAGGGTGAGAAAACTCTGTTAATATATTTAAACGAAAAACAAATTTAATTGGTTTAAAATAAATAGTGCTTTAGAAAATTTATTGATCTGCTAGATTGTCTACATCACGTTAAATATGATAGATAAACTTGCTAATACTAAACAAAAACCTATTTTTTAATCTTAAAAATCGAAATTCTCCCTCCTTTTTGAGACATTTGAAAACACCTTCACTCATCATCTATTAAAAAATGAAGTATCTAATCACTTTCTGCTGCCTATTTCTAGGCAACTTGGCTACTAGTCAATATTATCAAGCAACGGTTCAAGAAGATTATCAAATTCAAGTAACTAGGATAAATGAACCCATTTCAGTTGCTAGAAGTAGCCCACAAATTGAGGAACAATTACCTGGGTTTCCACTCGGTTTTAGAGCAGATATTAATAACAAAAATTTCCGAAATGTTACTTTAGCAGATATTAATCAAGATGGTGTGGAAGAGATTTTATTTGCGGCGAATAATCGGCTATTTGCCTATAGTAATCAAACCTTACTTTGGGAAGTTCCCCTAATTGGAACAGGGATTTATCCACCAACGGTGGCAGATATTGATAATGATGGTGATGTAGAAATTGCGCAAGTAACTGGTGGAAATGCAAGAAATGGCAGGGTTTATTTAATAGATCATGAAGGCAGTGTTTTAGAGGGATTTCCAAAAAATTATGATGATAACTTTATTCTCACTACCGCCGTCTTTGCCGACTTGGATAATGACCAACAATTAGAAATCATCTTTTTAGAACGAGATCCGCCTGGTGGAAATGTACATATTCTAACCAATAAAGGAGCACCTTGGAGTGAAAATTGGCCAGTTCGATTACCTGGAACTCCTGCGATTACGCCTAGTATTGCAGACATTGATAATGATGGAGTTAAAGAAATAGTCGTATCCTCTACTACTGTTTTATATGTTTATAATTTAGATGGGCAATTAGCCCCTGGTTGGCCAGTCGATAATCCAGATACTAGATTTAGCTTCCAATCTCCTATTTTAGTCGATTTAGATGGCGATAATGATTTAGAAATTATCGGTGCAGCACATGGCAATCTTCCAGAATACTATATTTTTCAACATGATGGCACGCCTTACAAAGCATGGCCTTTTTTTGTCCCAGAACGCACTTGGAGTTTTAGTTCACCTTCTGTCGTCAAAATAGATGATGCTTATCAAATTTTTATGAGTCGCCCCTTATCAGAAGATCCTCCAAATAGGGATATGCTATATGCTTGGAATGAAGAGGGTGAATTACAACCTGATTTTCCTATTGAAAAACTAGGTGGTCTAAATGGTATTATTAGTATTGCAGATATTGATGATGATGGAGACCAAGAATTGCTTTTTGGTAGGGATCAAACAGATGAAGCTGGCTATGGTTTTATTCATGCCTATCATCTAGATGGATCTGGTGAAGTAGCAGGATTCCCCTTGCGTCCAAAAGGTTGGACCTTACTAAATGGTGTGGCATTAGGAGATGTTAATAATGATGGGCTATTAGATGCTACCGCCTTGAGTTATACCACTAACTTAAATGCAGACCCTGATTCCGTTTTCATTAATGTTTATAATTTAGGTAGTCCTTATAAAAAAGAAAATATTCTTTGGTCCACCTATAAAGGAAGTAATGCTAGAGATGGTAATTTAGGACAAAACACCATTACTTCCATTACTGCTCCTATTATTGAAGGGCTAAGCATGAAAGTATTCCCTAATCCAATGGTTGATCAGGGTAATATTCAATTAAACGTTACGGAATCAATGGATTTAACCGCTAATATTTTTAGTGTTACTGGCCAATTAATTCAACCCATATTCCAACAATCTTTAACTAGTGGGCAGCATGAATTTACTTTACCCAATTTGCCCAACGGTGTTTATTTTTTAAAAATTGAAGATGGGCAAAATCGGCAGTTAATCCAACGGATTGTTTCTGCAAGAAAATAACAGGATAGTAGGCGATGCTATGTGTGCTTTATAGGGCGAACGAAAAGTCATTCTTATAATATGTAAATGCTCAAGAAAAGTTGAAAACTTTTGAAATATTGGTTTGTAGTTGCAAACTACAAACATCGGTTTTCGTTTTTTCAGCGAATTATATATTACGATTTTTACTTTTCGTTCGCCCTAATGTGTTTTAAAAAAGTAACTAAAAACTAGATATACAGGTAGTCAGTACGCTGCACTTCATTCCACCTCTATAAAATAACGCGAGTTTTGGATAAGCAAAAAGCCCTTTTGGGCTGCTTACTAGTCTACAAAATAGCTATCTTTTTGCAGTTAATAACTTAAAATGATTAAGAGTAAGTACTCAAAATAGTAAAAGAATACAAAGAAATGACGAATTAATCGGTCAATCTATATGTCATTGTCAAGAGACTTACTACTTTTGCCCCATGCAAATAGTTAGAGAAACTATCTTATTAATCAAAAAGGATTTATTGCTGGAATGGCGGCAGAAATATGCCATTTGGGGAATCCTTTTATATGTTGTTTCTACTGTTTTTATCGTTTTTATAAGTACTGGAGATATTCCTGTCCCTGTTTGGAATATTCTTTTTTGGATAATTGTTTTATTTGCTTCTGTTAATGCCGTTGTCAAAAGTTTTGTACAAGAGAACAGTCAGCGACAATTATATTATTATCAATTGGCGCATCCAATTGCTATTATATTGTCTAAAATCATCTATAATATAGGGCTGCTTTTTTTATTAACTATTTTGACTTACTTGGCAATGACCATTGTTTATGAAAGCCCTGTCAGAAGAGTCGGTCTTTTTTGGTTAACCCTATTTTTAGCAAGTGTTGGTTTTTCTATCACTTTTACCTTTGTTTCCGCTATTGCCTCTAAAGCAGATAATAGTTCTACTTTGATGGCGATCCTAACTTTTCCAATAGTGATTCCAATTTTAGGAACTTTAATGACTTTATCGGCTAATGCTTTGGGCATTATTCAAGATACGGCTTATGTAGACAGCATTTATACTTTGTTGGCAATTGATAGCATTCTTTTAGGTTTGGCATTGATTCTCTTTCCTTTTTTATGGAAAGATTAAAATTAATAGCTGAATAACATATATTATAAAATACAGGTGATTTAGTTCCTCGAAAAATTAGATCTAACGAGGAACTGAAGTTCCCCTGTACAATCAGCATACATGAAAAATAATTGGTGGAAAATACTAGGCATTCTTTTATTACTCTACGCCTTTCTATTTGGCCTACTGACCCCATTAAAACCGGGGTTACCTAGCGTTTATCCAATTAATGGACAAGCAGGAAATTCGATAACTTTAAATATTAGTGGCTATAATACCCATTTTGAGGAAGCTACTAAACAACGGGTTTGGTTAAAATTGGCAGATCAATCCTTATTGGCAACTTCTGTTGTAGCGAGTTCCTCTAATCAATTAAAAGCAACTTTTGATATTCCAACTTTACTGCCCTCAAAGGATACAATAGTAGAATTAAGTTTGATTACCGATAATGAAATAGATGGAGCCTCTGTGATGCCAAGTGCTATTTTCATTAAACAAACAGTCGTTGATAGCAGCCAAGGACAAGCATTATGGCAAAATTCCCCTATAGAAAACCTACATCAACACGAAGGAATTACTTTTCCCTATAGAAGTGTCTTGAGCGAAACAATCCGTAACCTCTATTTTCATGTTTCCTTATGGTTCGCCATGTTTATTTTGTTGACCGCAGCGGTAGTTTATAGTATTAAGTATTTAAACAAAGGAAACATCAAAGATGACCATCGTGCTTATGCTTTAATCAGTATAGCCGTGGTTTATGGGTTATTGGGTTGTGCAACGGGTTCAGTTTGGGCGAAACATACTTGGGGGACTTGGTGGACGACCGATGTAAAATTGAATATGTCGGCAGTTTTTATGTTAATTTATTTAGCTTATTTTGTATTGAGAGGTTCTTTTCAAGATGAAATAAAAAGGGCTAGATTGACTTCGGTTTACAATATATTTGCTTTTGCGTCGATTATTCCATTGTTATTTGTCATTCCTAGATTAGTGGATAGTCTGCATCCAGGGAATGGCGGAAACCCTGGGTTTGGGGGAGAAGATTTAGACAATACCATGCGCATGGCTTTTTATCCAGCTATTATTGGCATGACTTTATTAGGTTTGTGGATTTCGGATTTGCGGTATCGCTTAGCAATCATTGCAGACAAATTATTGGAAAGAGATTAGTTATAACGATGAACTATAAACGATGAATGATGCCTGTCTACCGACAGGTAGAAATTCGTCAAATTGGTCAATAAAATATAACTACTTCAATTTTAGAAAATTAAACTATTTAGATAATGAGTAAAGCAAAAATATTTTTAACCTTTTTATTATTACAAATATTTGCAATTAATACTATGGTTGCGCAAACTGCCAATCCAGATTTTATGCAAAGTATTGGTAAAATTTATGTCGTAGTAGCAGTTATCATTACCATTTTTATTGGCATAATTATTTATCTATTCTCCTTAGAACGAAAAATTAAAAATTTAGAACAACAGTTGTTGAATGATGAATAATGAACGATGCATTCGTCAAGTGCCATAATTCATCATTCATCGTTTATAGTTCATCATTAAAAAAATATATCGACCAAATTCTAAGAGCTTGTTGGGGATTTGTTTTTGGAGATAAAAAAGATGAATTTTTTGCTCTGATGATGTAAAATTTCTTCGCAATAGCCGTAGTTATTGCTAATAAATTTTATGAAATCAGCGTAAAAATGGCGCTTTTTTAGTCCAAAGGATAAACTCCCAACAAGCTCTAAGTAATCTACATTTTATTGGTCCACAGCAGTCCATCATTAATAAACCTAACTATAATAACATTCAAATGGCTAAGAAAGAACCAAATTTCTTGGGTAGTGTCCAGCAGTATTTTGATAAAGCTGCACCACACACAGGCTTACATGCTGGTTTATTGGCACAAATTCGGCATTGTAACGCTATTTACAGAATGAATTTTCCCGTAAAATTCGGTAATGAATACCGCATTATCGAAGCTTATCGGGTCCAACATTCTCATCACCGAACGCCTACTAAAGGTGGAATTCGCTACAGTAATCACGTTAACCAAGAAGAAGTCATGGCATTGGCAACTTTGATGAGTTATAAATGTGCGATTGTAGATGTTCCTTTTGGCGGCGCAAAAGGTGGAGTCAAAATTAACCCTTGGGAACTCACAACATTCCAAAGAGAAAAAGTCACCCGTCGATACACGATGGAATTAATTAATCGGAATTTTATTGGGCCTTCTATTGATGTGCCTGCCCCTGATTATGGTACAGGTGGTCAAGAAATGGCTTGGATTTATGACACTTATCGAACTTTTAAAGGGAGCGATATTGATGCAGCTGGTTGTGTCACAGGAAAACCTGCCAACTTAAATGGTATTAAGGGCCGAGTGGAAGCAACAGGAAGAGGCGTTTATTATGGTATTCGTTCTGTAGTGGACCAAGCTAAGGACATGAAAAAAATCGGATTATCTGCTGGTATGACTGGCAAAAAGATGATTGTGCAAGGCTTGGGTAATGTGGGGTCTTTTACCGCCAAAATTTCTCAGGATGAAGGAGGTGCTTTAATCGTCGGCGTAACCGAAGTCGAAGGCGCTATTTATAATCCAAAAGGCATGGACATCCATGAAATCATTGCCTATAGAAAGGAACACGGTACTTTCATCGGTTTCCCTGGAGCCACTACGGAGTTGCCAAAAGCGGATAGATGGAAAGGTTTAGATTTTGAATGTGACATTCTTGTACCTGCGGCTTTAGAAAATCAAATTACGGTAGAAAATGCCCATAGAATTCAAGCAAAAATCGTAGCAGAAGCGGCAAATGGACCGATTACTGCGGATGGCGAAAAAATACTATTAGAAAAAGGAGTGGTCATTATCCCTGATTTATTCTTGAATGCTGGTGGAGTAACTGTTTCTTATTTTGAGTGGTTAAAGAATTTATCCCATATGCGTTTTGGTAGAATGGACAAAAGATTTAATCAAAATACCTATATGAATTTGATTAATAAAGTGGAAGAAATGACGGGCAAGACGGTTGGCACACAAGAAAAGCTTTTCTTGACTAGAGGTGGTGATGAAATTGATTTAGTTCGTTCTGGATTAGAAGAAACCATGATTACTGCTTACGATCAGATTCGAGAAATTATGAATAAAAAGAAAAAAGTAAATGATTTAAGAACCGCTGCTTTTGTAAGTGCAATCCAAAAAATGGGTAGTGATTATTTGGCTATGGGGATTTTTCCTTAATCAAATTATTCTTTTTAGATATATGGGCAGTCGTTTTTCGACTGCCCTTTTTTAGAATTTATTAGTGCTTTATTTAGAATTTAATCCGCTTCCCATCCTTCGTCCCTCGATAATAGTTTTTCCCTTCTATTAATAATAACTCACCATATTTGCCCAACTTAATACTAGAATCTACACCATATACCTTGCCATCATATAATTCTACAACGGTTTCATTAGAACAATGACCAACCACAATATGCTTAGAATAGATACCCGAAAGAATATCTGATATTTCCTCTTTTGGTAAATCATCATAAAAATAGCCTCGATACCAAACTGGTCCCTTATCCCCAAAATAATGGTAAGAAATTCCAGTAGAATCTAATTCCGCTTCTGGTATATCAATGGATTTTCTCATGATGTCATTAATCTGTTCTCTGTTATAAGGAATCCCTAAAAATTCTTTGGAGATACCTCCGTGGACAAAGGTGTTATCATTGATTTTTACAATAGTAGGTTTAGACCTAAGCCATTGGCCCATCACCGTATTTTTACCATATAAATCTGCATAATTAATTTTTAAAAGGCCTGAAGCTATAATGTATTTTCTATGGATATATCGCAAATCTTGACTAAAAACCAAATATTCGTGATTGCCCAATAAAACATGGACTTTTCCACCTGCTTCCTTAGCTTGTTTTTCTAATTTATAAAGTAACCATAGCGTTTCATTGACTTGGTCACCTCTATCAAATATATCTCCTACAATAATTAGATGTCCTTCCCCGTAAATCCAATTTTCTTGGGCATCAATTATTTGATGGTTAGTTAAAATTTCCACCGCTAATTCATGCTGCCCATGAATATCACTCAAAGCGGCAATTTTCTTTACTTTTTTAAACTTAGATTTTTCTCGCTTAAATTCCGTTTGATAAGCATCTTTTGGCAGCGTTTTGATAACGACTTCTCCCTTGACAATCCGTTTTTCAACTAATTCACCTTCTTCAATAAAAATATAAGGACCATCGTTTACCGAACTAAACCGATTTGACTTGGGAGGAATACTGTCTTTAACAGTTGCCGTGGTATCCAATTGTTGGTCTTGGCTTATTCCCCAAAATGGTATTAGTAATACGCCTATTAAAACAATTATTTTATAATTCATTTTGTTTTATTTTTTTCTTTAAAATTGCAAGATAAAAATCAATTAGTAATTGGACAAGTTTATCAAGTTCATTGACATTTTATAGTCAATCAGTAACTGTTCAACTTGTCTAACAATGTAGTTTATTTTTACCCTTTAAGACATATAAGTTCATTTAAGGTGCGTAGGGCGCAATAAAATTAACTATATGAACTTAAATAACTATTCCGATTAAAACTCCGATTGAAAATACGGAGCAGGTTACGGAACAAGTTATGGTAGAAAAATGCCTAGTATTAATTTTCGTGGTGAATAGTTACGTCAATCAAATCTATCTACCAATTCAACAAAAAGATTAAAATTAAGTTGAGAGAGGACCAATTTTATTACTACTCTACCCTACTAAAATTAAGTTGATTAACTGCTTCTATTGATTTTAGAGCGCTGTAACGATTTTTTATATATTTGTGCCAAGCTGTATAAATCGAGTGCATTCCAAATTGTCGGTCAATCAACTATATAAACATGTCTAAATAATCTACTATAAAACCTTTACCTATGAAACCCTTTCTGAACGAACATTTTTTACTAGAAAATAAATTTGCAGAGCGTTTATACCACAATTTTGCGGCAGAAATGCCGATTATTGATTACCATAATCATTTGCCACCTGATGAAATAGCCAACAATAAAAAATTTAAAAACATTACAGAAATTTGGCTAAAAGGAGACCATTATAAATGGCGGGCGATGCGTGCTAATGGCATCAATGAAAAATATATTACAGGAAATGGAGCGGATAAAACAAAATTCTTGCGATGGGCTGAAACGGTACCTTATACCATGAGAAACCCCTTATATCATTGGACGCATTTAGAATTACAGCGCTATTTTGGCATCCATGATTTATTAAGTGACAAGACAGGAGAAGCGATTTATGAAAACACTAGCGCCCAATTGCAAGGGGCGGATTTCTCTGCACAGGGGTTGTTGTCTAAAATGAAGGTAAAGGTGGTTTGTACGACGGATGATCCGACAGATACTTTAGAACATCATCAAAAATTAAAGAATAAAAATTGGGGGTGTAAAATGGTACCAGGTTTTCGACCAGATAAACTAATAGCCATTGGAAATCCTGTTTTTTTGGATAAAATCAAGGAGTTAGAAACTGCAGCGGATAGAACGATTAGAGATTTAACAGATTTTTTGGCAGCCTTAGAAAATCGAGTGGAATTTTTTCATGCACTAGGAGGAAGAATCTCCGATCATGGCTTAAATCAATTATATGGCGTAGATTTCACAGATGAAGAAGTCAATAAAATATTGAGAAAAAGATTAGCAGGACAGTCTATTTTTGCGGGAGAAGCCATTCTATTTCAATCTTGTATTTTATATCATTTAGCGAAAATGTATCATGCTAGAAAATGGGTGATGCAATTTCATTTAGGGCCATTACGGAATAATAATCAACGATTAATGAACCTTGTCGGTGCAGATGTAGGCTGTGATTCAATTGGAGATTTTCCACAAGCTTTAGGGCTTTCCCGTTTTTTTAATAGGTTAAATAGGGAAGAAAAATTAGCTAAAACGATTATTTACAACCTCAATCCTAGAGATAATGCGGTTTTTGCAACAATGGTTGGCAATTATAACGATGGAAGTATCGCTGGCAAAATGCAATGGGGATCCGCTTGGTGGTTTTTGGACCAAAAAGATGGCATGAAAGATCAATTAAATGTTTTATCCAATATGGGTTTATTGAGCCGATTTGTAGGAATGCTAACGGATAGCCGAAGTTTTCTATCTTTTCCAAGACATGAATATTTTAGACGGATTTTATGTAATCTTATTGGTGAAGATATAGCAAAAGGAGAATTGCCCGATGATATAGATTGGCTAGGAAAAATGGTTCAAGATATTTGTTATCATAATGCAGCAACTTACTTTGATTTTTAGAAAATTGATACTGGTTGCTGGTTGCTAGTTACTGGTTGCCGTAGAACAACTAATGGCTTAAGAACAAAGTAACTGGCAGTTAAAATGTAGTCAGTTATCAGTTGTTACTTATTTCATTCTCTAACCACCAGCATCCTGCAACTAAAACCCTTATTTTCCTACAAAATAATTACTTACCTTTTACTTAAAGATTTGCTACTTCCCGACATACTTAATTTTTTAATTATATACGTTCTTTTTTGGTTTGATTTTTGCCATTTTTTAAAGTTAAGACTATAAGAAAGCGATTATTTATTAAATTCGTAATTAATTAATTTATAACACTTTGTGTAATAATTAATTATAAATTTATTGGTTTTTACAAAAAGTGATGAATTGGTTTTAAGCCAATTAAAAGGAAAAACAAACACCGATTACAAAAGAAAGAACTATGTATAAACGAATCTTCCCAAAACATAACTACGATTGCCTCCAATTGTCTTTGGTGGAACTTAGGGAAGTAGTATTCAAGTTGATTATTATAGGAGTAGTCTCGTTTTTTACACTATTTTCTGTTCAAGGACAATCAAATTTAACCCTCTCTTTAGGAGAAGAATCTGTTTTGTTGGATCAATTGGTCATCTGCGGCACGCCCGATGAACAAAGGGTTATATTTGAACTTGTAGGAACTAATCCTGATTTAAGAACTAATATTACAGCGACTTTAAGGCTATTTCCTGGAATCGAATTTGCTAGTTTAAATGCCACTGCCTCTACCGCTGGTGTAGCACTTATAAATGGAGATAATCCAAACCAACCTATTTTTTCTTTACCTGATCTCGATCCTACTGCACTTACTCAAGTAGCTATTGTGTTTTCTGTAGCGACAGATTGTGGCATCTTAGATACACTAGGCACGACCAACTTACAAATCTTCGATACTTGGCAATTGGACTATCAGTTAAACAGTCAGGCATTTTCTGAAACTTTTACGGGTATCGAATACAAAAATGCCATTGCTACACCCAATTTAAATTTAAATATATCGGAAGTGACAGGGCCATTTAGTGTTGGTATGGAAATTCGTAGACAGCTAATGGTTTCTAATAGTGGTTTGAATAGTTATTTAGACGCCTTTGAATATCAAGTTAGGCAGGAAGCAGGAATGTTTTATCAAGCTATATTAATTAATGGGACACCAATTAACTTTCAAAAGGAAGTAACTACTAATAATGACACCTTAATTAGTGCAATTATTACTGGTGCACCTTTTATAGAGAATACCAGAGAATTAGGAGTAGCAGGCAATAATGACTTATTATTTGATGTAGATGAAATTTTGACGATAGAGGAAGTCATTATACTGACCAGCTGTGGTAATGATGGCGATAGTAATTTAGGGACTAGTCACCAAGTTAATTGGGGATGTAATACTACTATTTGCCAAGAAGAGACTAAAACGAGCAATTTGCCTATTGGGATGGGAGAAGCATTAATTGGTTTTACGCATAATAATGGCTTGACTGTAGACGCTGGTTATTGTGAAGACGGCAACTTATCTATTACTATTACAAATAATGGATTTGAATTTGATGAAGGCTTCGGTGCTATTACTAATATTTCGGCAGGGGTAGGTTTCGCCGTTGGAACTGAATTTCTATCAGCCGATCAGGGTTATGAAATTACTACATTGACTATTGGAAATAATACGCCCATAAGTGCGCCCAATGGTTTGGTTGATTTAGCGAATAATCCAGCATTTGAAACAGACCCAGATGGAGATGGTGGTCTAGAAGATGTGGATGGAGACGGTTTTTTTGATGATTTAAGCATTGGGCAAGCATTTACAATTACAGCAACCTATGGAATTAATTGTGCGATAGGCAATCAGTTTGATATTGAAAATGATTGTGATAATGACTTTCGAGGCAATTTTGATGGTAAAATCGAATACTTGGATGCCTGTGGAAGCAAAGGAGAAAGCCTTTTTGATAATTTTTATCGAAGTGCTAATTCAGGCGCTACTAGAGAGGATTGTACAGATCCAGATGCCTTTAATGATAGTGACCAATTTACGGTTATTTATAGTGGGGAACGACGGATGTCTAATTTTAACCGAACTTGCGCAGGCAATGATGAAGTTAGAATTTCGGTCACTTTACCAGATGGAATTATTTTAACCAACCAGACAAGTATTCAACAAGATACAACTCGTTATTTTCCAACGGCTTCAAATTCGACTACAGAATCCATCCTGACCTTCGATGCTTCTGTATTAAATTTAAACAATGATTATCAAGTAAATTTTGTTTTTGAAACCCAATGCGCACCAGTTGGTCCAACTTCTTTTCCTGTAGAGATTTCTTATTTCTGTCCTGATTGTAGTTGTAGCCATATTTGGTATTGTGGCATTTTGGAAGGAGCCGTTTTACATGCAGCAGGACCTCCTTGTGCTCAATTTATTTGTGATGTAGGGTTACAAACCACTAATTTTCTGGTAGAGCGTACTACTTTTGGTTTTACAGATGCCAATTTTACGACTCCTTTTGATCCAGCTTTAGCGAATAAAAAAGTAGCTTTAAGTTGTGATTCTGTAGTCATGAAAATGACGAATATAGTTGGCAATCAAGCATTGACGGATAGTGCAGGCATAGCTATTAATTATAGCAATGCCAATGAAAGCGATTCAGAAGCAACTACTTTTTTATTTAATTTTGCTGAAGTAAGCATTCAATCTGGTGGCAATACCAGGACTTGCATAATAGATACTACTTCCTTTTCAATAGAAATTATTGGCAGTAATAAAACCATGTATTTTGATTTAAGCAGTTGTTTAGATGGCATTTCCTTAAATCCAGGTGACCAAATTGATTTTGAAGGGCATTTTGCTGTTGATCCTAATGCCCCTATTCCATCCAATACTTTCCGAAAAGTACCTCAATTAAGAGGTAGAGGCTATGCCATTATAGATGGACGGACCTTCGATGATTGTGATTCGTTTGGAGAATTATTTCGTTTGGCAAAATTAAATACTACCTTTTCTGGCCCTAGCAATTCAGCTAATCCAGCAGGTTGTGCGGCTTCTAGCCTACAATATACCGTATCAAAAAGCATCAATGCCAATGCGATGCGAGAATTTTTTGGAGAAGAACACCGACAAGCGGTAAAAATAGATTCGCTTAGATTTACTTATGATCCAACTATCTTGACCGCTTTTGAAGATTTATCAGTAGAATATCGAATTCAAGGAAGTCAATGGTTTTCTTTACCCAATTTAAGAGCATCAGAAGCGGGTACTTATGCGGCAGGCTTTAGATTTTTAAGTACAGCGAGTACCATTGCAGGTAGCAATCAAGTTTTCCAGTATCGAATAAATTTGACCCCTACTTGCTCGGCACAATTTGGTAGTAGCACTAATGATGATTTGTATGAAATAGAATCCAAAATTAATTATCAGAATCGAGCTTATGCCACCTTTGGAGAGAATGAGACCTGTGCAGAGTTCAATGAAATTTTTGATAAACGCTTTTTTCAATACCAAAATCCACCAACCTTTTCCGTTGAAGCAGTAATTGGAGAAGTACAATCAGGAGCAGAAACTATCCAATGGGTGATTGAACATTGTAATACTTCCTTTGAGGCAGATGCAGAAGTAACCTTTATTGAATTGGAAAAAAGTGTCGGAGATGCAGCAATTTTATATATAGAAGATATTAGCTTCCCGACCGCTATTGATACCCTAAGCATACAATCCTTTGGAGCAGATACGAGTATTTTTGCTTTCGCAACTCGCTTAAATCGAAGAGGAACAAATGTAGATGCAGCAGATATTTGTAATACTTTTCGAATTACCGCTAGGTTGAATAGTTGTGGAGAAAATAATGTATTGGCTAAATTAGGTTGGAGTTGTACTTCCTATGAGGACATACCCAATTGGACACCCGATTTATATCCTCCCTGCGAAGCAGAAACGGTACTTTTAAAAGCTACTACTTTAGAACCCTTATTATCCGCTAGTTTCCAAGAAGCCGAATCTACGATTAGTGGCCTCCTTTGCGATACAAGTACTATGGTAATTTTAGTAAGAAACGAAGAAGTGGGGAATGCTTTTGATATTCAATCTCAAATTATTTTACCAACGGGGGCAACCTTAGTCCCAAATAGTATTGAGTTTAGCTATCCATCCAATGCTGATTTTTTACCTATAACTCAAGAACCTAATTTTTTAGGCGATGATCCTTTAGGTCGTATTTATCAATACGATAATTTTGAAAACCTCCATACCTTTTTGAATGAAAATGGTTTGCCCGGATTTTCTGTCAATGCACCAGATTCAAGCGAGTTTAGACTTAAATATCGGTTTATCACCAATTGTGCTTATCAAAATGGGGAATTAAATCGCTATAGTTTTCAAGGAACAACTGCATGTGGAACGCCAACGAATAATGCTTTTGCAGAAACGGCCCCTATTATCTTTCAAGCCGATCCAAGTGTCGCAAGAAACTTTGAGATTGAATTTGTCAGTAATCAAGTTTTAGTAGCTAACCAGTCAGCTACTTTTCAGGTTCAAGTTACTAATATTGGTGATAATTTATCGGCGGTAGATAAAATTGAAGTAGAATTACCAGCAGTATTCACTTATGTTGCCAATTCTATTCAAGGGATAAGCCCAAATGATTGGACACCAGCAGAACCTACCATCAAAAATAATGCAGGTATTGATGTCTTCAATTTATTATTGCCCACGGGATTAGCACAAAATGAGCAAGCTATTTTTCAATTTGAAGTCGATGTAGCTGCATTAGATTGTGACAGTACTTATCAGGCGAAAATAGCAACGACTAGTACGATAGAATTTACCTGCATGATTGATGAGGAGACTTGTATTTATGACTTTAATTCTTCTAATGAAGGAGCATTTGTATTAGAGACAAGTTGTGAACCTATCGCCTGTAACATTAGTGTAGGGACAGAAAATTCAACCATTCTACTACCCGATTGTGATAGCACTATATTTTATTGTTTCAACCAATATACCGCAGAAGATATAGAAGAATATACCATTTTAGATAATGGGGCATTAGTGGATACTACTCGATTTGCCATTTGTGATTTCCAACAAGTATGCATTTATACCTATGCGCAAATTAGCAATGCTACAGGGATTATTCAAGTTGATTCTTGGATAGTGGATGGCGTAACTTATAGTGGGACCGTTTCTTCTATAACAGAATTAGTAGATTCCATGAATGTTTGGGATGAAGGGGGTAATTGGATAATTTTACCAGAGACCCTTATCATTCAAGGAGGGCATATAGGCGGGAATTATAGCCGAATGGAAATTACTTTTCCAGCTAGTGGCGTACGCTCCTTTTTAGGCTATGATACTCGATTAACGCCAGTAGGCGTTTCTATATTTTTAACAGAAGGCTTTCATCAATTGGTTATCAGCAATCCTACTGGTTGTATGGACACCTTAAATGTGGAGGTCGTTCGTCAAGAATGTCCTGTTTGCCAACCACCTATTATTGAAAATATTATTATAGAAAATGCTAGTTGCAATCAAGAAGATGGAAGTGCAATTGTCAATATTGTCGGAAATACTAGTGATTATACTTTTAATTGGTCTCCTAATGTAGGGGAAGTTGGGGAGTCTCAAAATAGTAGAACCAATTTA
Source organism: uncultured Saprospiraceae bacterium (assembly GCA_964644655.1). Classification (GTDB taxonomy): domain Bacteria; phylum Bacteroidota; class Bacteroidia; order Chitinophagales; family Saprospiraceae; genus JAFMDF01. The sequence goes on from CAZXYA010000007.1 coordinate 30,000, forward strand.
CCAACAGCTAGTTATTTTGTCCAAATAGTAGATAGGGTTAGCAATGAATGTTTTGAAACAGTATTTGTTAACGTTGGTAATTCAGATGGACCAAATGCTTCTTTTACAAAAACCGATGCTATTTGTGGACAGTCAAATGGTATTGTTGACCTGAGTCCTGATAATTATATTTACACTTGGAATGATGGGATTACCACGACTAATCGAACCGACTTAGCTGAGGGTAGATATATTATTACTGTAACAGATCCAAATGCACCCGCTTGTATAAATCTGATAACCATAGATATAGCTAATACGAACCCTTTAGTAGTCAGCCATACCGTATTAACTACCCCTACCTGTTTGAATAATAGCGGAGACGTTACTTTAGTTGTTACTGGTGGTAGTGGAGCTTATACGTCCTCTTTCCCTAATGGTATTTTAACTCAAACAGCATTAACAAGTGGTGCTTATGAAGTAATAATTACAGATACCATTACTGGTTGTAGTATCCCTTATTTATTTGTTCTAGACAATGAAATTCATCATGGAGCAATTACTATTTTAGATAGGACTAACTTGGTTTGCGCAGGAGATAATAATGGAGCGATAAACTTTGACATCGTTTTTGAGAATGGCTTTAGATTTCCGGTGGATACTATCATTACCGATGGACAATTTACCTATGAGAATGGGCAATTACCAGCAGGTAATTATGAAATACATTTAAGAGATGGAAATGGTTGTATAGCAGGTCATGCTTCTTTTACTATTCAAACACCAAGCCCCATAACTGCTAGTATTTCTACCGCAGGAGATTGTACGACCGGGCAATCCATTAATTTAAATGTACAAGATGGAGAGCTGCCTTATACTTTTGATTGGGCAGATTTGGACGGAACAGAGAACGAAAGAGATCGGACTAATTTATTGGATGCTAATTATGCGGTAATCATTACTGATGCCAAAGGTTGCTCCTTACCCTTAATGATTAACCTAGATACTTGTACTTGTTTACCAGCTACTATCTTAGAAACGAATACGATTGCTGCGGATTGTGGACAAGTGAATGGCGTAGTAGCTATAGAAATAGCGGAAGCTATCGAAGATTATAGTTTCGTATATATCCCAAACCTAGGACAAGAAGGGGCTACTAAGAATACTAGAATGGCTTTACCCGCAGGCGAATATGAAGTGAGAATTGCCTTAGAAAGTGATACGAGCTGTGTAGTTACGACCAATGTTACGGTTTCAGAAAATTTGTTTACCTCAGAAATAGTCACTTCAACAGGGATAATTGCTGCGGATTGTGGGCAAGCCAATGGGGCAATTACTTTAACCATTGAAGGAAATCCTGAAGATTATACTTACGAATGGAGTGGAAATGCTGGTCAAATGGGAGAGATTCCAAATAGTAGAACGAACTTATCAGCAGGTACTTATGATGTGATTATTACCAATATAGTCAATCCTAATTGTTCAACCGTATTTCCTTTTATTATTCCAACAGGGGAAATTGGAGCAAGTCCACTTATTGATACCTTAATTACATCTGCAAATTGTGGACAAGATAACGGAGAAGTAACCTTTGTTTTTGCAGATAATACCATTCGATATATTTATGAATGGACCCCAAATTTGGGAATAGATGGAAACATACCAAATACTAGAGTGAATTTGCCAGCAGGTGATTATCAGCTTACTATTATTGATCCAGAAAATGCGGTGTGTAATTATGAGTTAACACTTAATATTCCTACTGCACCATCTGCTGTAGAAGCGACAGTTTTTCCATCTACCTGCGAAACGCCTGCTACAGGTGTGGCGGTATTGTCACCATCAACGTTTATATATACTTGGCCAGATGGATTTGTTGGAAGTGATAGGAATCAGTTAGCTGAGGGAATTTATGAAGTTTCCTTTACTGACCCAACAGGAACCGAAGATTGTCAAGGTACAATTAATATAGTCATTGAAACGGAAAATAGATTAACTGTCGAGGCGAATATCAATCAGGCGCCAACATGTGAAGCAGCTAATGGAATCGTTAGCCTAGATGTAACAGGGGGTAGTGGAGATTATTCTTATTCTTGGGCAAGTGAAACCAATATTAGTGCGGATTTGGCACCAGGGGCTTATGAAGTAAGCGTTTTTGATGCAACTTTAGGTTGTCAGACGACGGTAGTTTTTGATTTATTGGCTATTCCTGTAGGAGCGGCTACAATCGTGATTACGGATACTATTCCTGTTTCTTGTAATAATGGTATGGATGGAGGTATTCAATTCTCGATTGAAGTATCTGATAATTTTCAGTTACCAATGGATACAATTATTACTAATGGGATAGATACTTTTGAGAATGGACAATTACCCAGAGGGGATTATTGTTTAGAAATTCTAGATACTTTTGGTTGTTTAACGGGAGAAACCTGTTTTACCATTGAGGAATCAACCGCTTTAATGTTGATGTATGATGCCTTTGCTGCTTGTGCGGACACAGGTGGCATTCGACTTGAAATTACAGGAGGAACAAGTCCCTACATCGTTGATTGGGCAGATTTAGCTGGAATGGATAACTCCATTAATCGAACTGCCTTAGATACTGGTTTATATGAAGTAGTGGTCACCGATAATAATGGTTGTACCGAAATGGCAAGCATCTTAGTCCCTGAATGTGAAGCTTGCAATTTGCCAACCATTACCAATATAGATATTATACCTACTAGTTGTACAGAAAATACAGGATCTATATTCATCCAGATGGAGGAAGACGAAAGAGATTATGATTTTATATACATGCCAGATTTGGGACAACCTTTTGTGACGGGGAATATCAGAGCTTCTCTACCAGCAGGAAAATACCGCATTCTCATTATCTACAAACCAAATCCAAGTTGTATAATGGAAGTGGAAGTAGAGGTGTTAGAAAAGAGTTTTGATGATTTTTTACCCATTACTAGTCCATCTGACTGCGGATTAGCAACTGGTCAAGTCTTGTTATTACCAACAACTAATATTTATACATGGGCAGATGGATTTATAGGAAATGAACGCGCAGCGCTCGAAGCAGGTTTTTATCAGGTGAGAATAAAAGACGAAACTTTTGATTGTGAAACGACGGTAACAGTAGTGGTCGATGAAAATAATTTACTCCAATCTAAAATTGCCATTAATAGCCCGCCTACTTGTGGTAACGCAGATGGAGAAGTAACCATAAGTATTAATGGAGGGAGTGGAGATTATACTTATAGTTGGGAAGGAGGCATGCCGACCAGAGGCAATTTAAGTAGTGGTACCTATTCTTTATTGGTAACAGATAATCGGACGGGATGTAGAACGCCAGTCGTCTTTACTTTAGTCGATGCCCTTGAGGAATTAGCAATGATTGCTATAGAAGAAACGATCCCTGCTACCTGTCCATTAGTTGCAGATGGAGAAGTGCTTTTTGCAACAGAGGTAACGAACATTCCAACGACTGCTCTGGATACCATTATTTCTAATGGGTTCACCAATTTTCAAAATGGACAGCTACCACAAGGAGATTACTGCTTATCTATTATTGATACAATGGGCTGTGTTTATGGACAGGCTTGTTTTACCATAACTGCCCCAGAATTAATTACCATTAACACGACCATTATCCCACAATGTGATGAAGGTGGAAGGATAACTGTCGATGTAGAAGGTGGCACACCACCATTTATTTTTGATTGGGAAGACGTCCAAGGTTTTGCGGACCAAGCTGTTAGGACAGACTTGCCCGCAGGGTTTTATACCTTGACGGTAACAGATGATAATGATTGCCAAACAATAGTAGATACGCTTTGGGTGACTGTTTGTGAACCCTGTCCACTAATAGTTGGTAGAGATACGATACATTATAATATCACGGATTGTGAAGGGACACAAGATATTTGTTTGGATTACGATTTTGATGTAAGAAATCCTTTTATTGTTACCTTAAATGGGAGGGAAATTGATTTATTTGATATTAATTCTTGTGGGACCGACACTATCGAAACGTATTCTCCAGAAACCTTATTTGGAGAAGGAAGAATTGGCACTTACACGATTACCGCTTGGCCGGTGAACGATACTTCTTTTACGGGTAGTTTCAATACCTTGGACGAGCTGATTACCCAAATGAATGAATGGGATCCTCAAGGCAATTGGCAATTCTCGGAAGACGGCACTTTAATTACAGGAGGTGCCTCTGGGAGTACTTATGGGCAAATTGATGCGACGGTTGAAGGTACACCTATTACTTCTTTTTTGAACCATGAAACCAATATTATTAAACGAGGTATTTCTACAGAATTGAGTGTGGGAGTACATGAAATTATGATACAAGATCCTATTACCTTTTGTGAAGATACCTTAATCATTGCGATTGCTTGTACACAGACGGATACTATAGCATTGGTAACAACTCCTAATAATTTAGATACTTTTTGTCTGTCTACCATAGAATTAGCAGGAACATTAGACACCGCATTTATTGCTTGTATCGGAAGTGGAAGCGTAATAGCAACGCTAGAAAACGAAGTTTGTGTTATTATAGAAGGAGGGCAAATAGGACGGGATACGCTTTGTGTGGTCTTATGTGATGAATTTGGTATTTGTGATACCACTCTTTTTACCGTTGATATTCATTATGATGGTATTGAAGACACTATAGATGTCCAAACAACGAATACTTTTTGTCTAGATACTTTAGGTTTTGCTTTGGATGGAACCGTCGTTTCCATGAGGGAACTTTGCCAAGATACAATTAATAGCTTAGCCGATTACGAATTTGATATTGAAAATTTCTGTATTACCTATACAGGAAATACGCTTGGAACAGAAATGGCCTGTATTGAAATCTGTGATGATTTAGGGGTTTGTGATACTTTAGACTTCTTGCTTTCCATCGAAAATGACCCTCCCGATTTAGTGATTGATACTATTTTTGTTGGAGAGACTATTCTCTATTGTTTTGACTCGATTATTTTTCCAGAAGATATTTCCTTTTTTGAAAATGAATGTGAAGAGGATTCTGGCGAAAAGGTTGATTTCTTCTTAGACCCCATTAATTATTGTGTCGAAATTCGAGGTATAGATATTGGTCGAGAGACGGCTTGTATTGTGCTTTGCGATGAAGATAATAATTGTGATACTGCCTTTTTTGAAATAGAGGTGATTGAATTTGGAGAGCTGCCTATTGCCAATGATGATCGAGATACAACCGATAAAGGCGGACCTATTATTTTAGATTTAAAAGACAATGATGTGCCTTTTGGAGTAACCATTGAAGGGCTAGAAATTGTAGAAGAACCCCCATTTGGTAAAGCAATAAAAAATCCTGATGGTTCGGTGACTTATTTTGAAGATGAATTTTGCGAAAGAGAGGCGGTATTCACTTATCGTCTTTGTAATTCTATTGGTTGTGATACAGCTACAGTTACGATTTACATTGCTTGTATAGATATAGTCGTTTTTACCGCCATGTCTCCTAATCGAGATGGAGAAAATGATGTCTTTTTTATTTCTGGTATAGAAGAATTTCCCCAAAGTGAATTGAAAATTTTTAATAGGTGGGGAAATATCGTTTTTCAATCCATCAACTATCAGAATGATTGGGAAGGCACCTGGAATAATAATCAAGAATTACCAGATGGCACTTATTTTTATCAACTCGAATTGAATGAACCCAATGATGATCGGATGTTTAGGGGATTTATAGAAATACATCGGTAACGGTGGTCAAGTAAAAAATTGATAATTGATTTAGAATATTGACCGCAAAAAGATAGAAGTCAGATCGCCAATTTCATTGACTGTCTGAAGTCAGATAGTTCAGAAATAGATTACTGATTATCAAATATTTCTGCCATAAAAATCTGACTTCTGACCTCTTTAGATAAATCAAAATTGTAGGTATGACTTATCCAACAACCAGCAACTACCCTTTATCGAATCAATTCATTTACTTTCAACTTATAAAGCTTACCAATAGGCACAAGGTATTCTCCTATTGTAATTCGATTCCCCTCAATACTATGAATATGTTTAATGGCTACTACAAAAGATTTATGCACTTGTAAAAAAGCATCACTATCTAAGGATACCAAGACATCAGAGATTTTTTCTCGAATGGTGATAAGGTTATTTGTTGTTACTACTTTGGCATAATTACCAGCTGCTTCAATGTATAAAATTTCTTCAATGACTACTTGAATATATTTTTTATTACTTTTTAAGAAAATCGTATTTTGAGAAGTAGTTTTTCCTGTCGATTGGGTAAAATTAGGTGTATTGAAAGATTTGGTACCTACCACTTTATTAATAGCTGTTAAAAAACGGCTAAAACTAAATGGTTTCAACAAATAATCTACTACATTTAATTCATAGCCTTCCAAGGCATATTCCTGATAAGCAGTCGTTACAATAACACTTGGAGGATTAGACAAGGTTCTTAAAAACTCAAAACCTTTTATCTTGGGCATATTCAAATCCAAAAAGATTAGATCTACCTTATTTTTAGTCAAATAATCTAAAGCTTCCAAAGCATCATAACAATTTTTGACCAGTTCTAAGTTGGGCAATAGATCACAATATTCTTGGATAATGTCATGTGCTATATACTCGTCGTCTATTATTAAATATTTCATTATTAATTTTGTTAATACTGATTTTTCATTACGGTAACACAGCTCTCTGAACTGTGAATTTGAGCCGTCAAATGGTGGGCGATACTTTGAAAGTATCGCCCACCATTTGGCCTCTTTTGACTAAATAGACCTGTCAAATATTAGATGATTAAATCTTTATAGTCAACTCCGCTATATATACATTCTGCTTAGCAGAAAACAACAATTGATGCTTATTAGGATAAACTAATTCCAACCTTCTTTTTAAGTTTTTTAGCCCAATTCCACCAGCATTAGAAGATTCAGTAGTATCAAAATTATTGATGACCGAAAAATAGACTTCTTTTGCCTTGGCACGAATATCCACCTTCACATAAGCATCCTTTCTTAGTTTTTCTACCCCATGTTTAAAAGCATTTTCTAATAAAATGATAAATAATAAAGGCATTATTTTAATATTTTCTTGGTTGATTTGATCATGGAAATGAATGGCAATAGCTTTATGATACCTCATTTGATGCAATTCAATATAATTTTTTAAATAGTCAATTTCTGCTTCTAAAGTTACTTCCTCTTTTAGACCTTCATAAATACTATAGCGCATCATGTCCGACAATTTTAAAATTAAATCTCTAGCTTTCTCCGCATCTTTTCCAACCAAACCATATAGATTATTCAACATATTAAAAAAGAAATGGGGATTGACTTGACTTTTTAAGTGCAATAATTCTGTTTTAGCTTGTTCGTTTTTTAAATTTATAATCAAGCGTATTTGTCTAAAAATCCAGCGAAGGGCTAAAAAGAAAAGGGTTGGAAAATAAATTAAGCTTATAAAAATCAATACTTCTTGGTTCTCGTATTGATCTAAAATAATCAACAGTACAAAATTGCCAATAGTAAAACACCAAAAAGCCCACTTAAATAAGGTTTTTTTATTAATAGGAGAAGTACCTTGTTGTCTTATTTGGTCCTTACGGAGTTGAAAAGCCCCAAGAAATAGAGCGATAAAAAAAGGAAGGGCAAATAATGCCGTAAATTCAGGGTTGACCAAAGAGGCATTCAAAGCCCCCATTACACTTAAACCACCAATCGCAATCAAAACTGCCCAAATCTCTTTACTTAACCATTCCCTAGTAAATTGTATATATTTAAAGCGTTTAAGTAACCAAGAAATGGGTAAATAAAATAACGTACAAAAAGCAGCCATTAAAGTCATCCCACCTGCCACCACTATTTCCTGTTCAAGAATACCTGCTGCCCCAATAAATAGCATCAAAAAGAGCAATAAGAAGGAAAAAACTCGCTTAAAACGATTAAATTTTGAAATCATGCCCAAATATACCTAGGCTAAATGGATTAGTCAAAAAAGTTGATAAACAGTCATTGGCTGTGGTTGAATGGATTCAAAAATGGGGCAAAGGCACTTATTATACCTCTTGTTGCTTTATAAATGACCTAGGCATCCGTTTATCCCATTTATTTTAAAAAAGGACAGTTGGCTCATAGATTTGTTAAAAAATCGTAGGAATGTTTAAGTAGAGGGTAGGAAATATTTTCTTACCCTAAACTTTAAAGCGGTTCGAATAAAGTATGATTTGGAAAAGTAAGCTTAAATCACGGGGTAACGGAAAGTTCTATTGATACCCCATAAGTCTGTAAGGGCGAAAAGGTAAATAGGTCTTTACTACTATACAAAATAGATTTGGACACAGAGCACACGGAGAAGACACAAAGTTCACTAAGTGCTAAAGTATAGAAAATCAAGTCCTAAATAATGTATAGTAGCCTACCTCATGTCCTCATAACCTCATCAACTTATTACTCATCAAATAGTTAGCAAAAATAATCATGCACCAACTAGAAATATCCAATTTGTCCAAAACTTATGCGAACGGTGTCAAAGCCTTAAAAAATGTTTCCCTCACGATTCCAACTGGCTTATTTGGTTTATTAGGGCCTAATGGCGTAGGAAAATCTACCTTGATGCGAATCATTGCCACCCTACAAGCAGCAGATGAAGGCGTCATTAAATTTAACGAAATAGACATTACTAGGCATAAAAATGCGCTTAGAAAAGTACTCGGCTATTTACCTCAACAATTTGGTTTATATCCCAAAATATCAGCAGAAGTATTGCTGCATCATTTAGCTGTCTTAAAGGGCTTAACTAATAAAAAAAATAGGAAAGAAGTCGTTGAAATGCTTTTGCATAAAACCAATTTATACCAAGATCGAAAAAAGAATTTAGGTGGATTTTCAGGGGGCATGAAGCAACGGTTTGGCATTGCCCAAGCCTTATTAAGTAATCCAAAACTTTTAATTGTGGATGAACCCACCGCTGGTTTAGATCCTACAGAAAGAAACAGATTCCATAATTTACTGAGCGAATTGGCTGAAAATACGGTAGTCATTTTGTCTACCCATATTGTCGATGATGTGAAAGAATTATGTACCAATATGGCAATTATCAATCAAGGAAGTGTGCTATTGCAAGAAAATCCACGTACTGCCATCAATAATTTACAAGGCAAAATTTATCAAAAAACGATTAAAAAGAAGGAATTAACCGACTATAAACAACAATACGAAGTCATCGCTGAAAAACTATTTTTAGGCAAACCCATCATTCATATTTTAAGTGACACCGACCCTCAAAATGGTTTTATCCCCATTCAAGCAGGTTTAGAAGATGTGTATTTTACACAGATTAATAGCTGAGAATGCTGCTGGACGTATCAGATAATTTTAAATTATCTGATACGTTAGCAAGTCCTAAACGCTGGTCAGAAGACTCCGATAAAATCGAAGCAGGCACAAAAAACAAAAATAATGTGGTACGAAATACTCAAATTTGAACTAAAATATAGGTCAAAACGCTGGGATACCTATATCTATTTTTTTGTCCTTTTTGGCTATGCCTTAATAGCAGTAGATTTTTTATTTGGGCAAGATTTAGAAGCCATTAAACTAAATGCACCTTACTTAATCGCCTTAACGATGGGCATTATTTCTGCTCTTTTTATGATGATGGTGTCCATGATTATGGGCGTAGCAGCCTTACGAGACTTTGACCATAATATGGAAGCCTTGCTATTCATTAATCCGATTAAAAAAAGGGATTATCTAATCGGCAGGTTTTTAGGTTCTTTTTTAGTATTGCTCTTTATTTTTAGTGGACTGTTTTTTGGATTAATCGCTGCCGATTTTATGCCTTGGCGAACGGAGGAAGCATTATTACCTTTTTCATTATGGAAATATTTACAACCTGCCTTATTCATTGTCTTGCCCAACTTATTTTTTGGGAGCGCCCTCTTTTTTATCGGCGGAGCATTGAGCCGAAAATTATTGGTGGTCTACACCCAAGGGATAATCCTTTTGATGGTTTATATTTTATCTATACAACTAACCCAAAATAGCAACTACCAGTTTTTAGCGGGTTGGATAGACCCGTTTGGGTATCAGACCATTAAAAACATCATTAAATACTGGTCGATTACTGAACGAAATACCCAAATGGTTCCGATCAATAATTTAATGATTTATAATCGCTTACTCTGGTTGGGAATTAGTGGTATCATTTTGATAATAGGTTATTATGGTTTTAGTTTTAATATAGTTAGAGATAAGTTTAGTAAAGGAAATAGGTTAACCAAAAATGAGGGATTTGTTAAATTTTTAAAATTTAGTAAATCTATATACTTAAAGGAATCGAGATTTACTAAATCTGTTAGATTAAGCAAATCAGAGACGCTCGGTGGGCGAAAGGATACCGGAAAAATTATTGTTCAAACGCCAAATTTATCAACTTCTTTTGAGAAGATTTTAAGCCCAATTATAACATTAAACTATTGGGCTAAGCTAAAACAACTGATTTACCATTCCCTATTTTATGCCAAATCTATCTTAAAAGAAACCCCATTTTGGGCAATTGTAATTTGCGGAATGGCAATTATTTTCATCAATTCTATTAGTCTAGGTACTGCTTATGGAGTCGATAGTTATCCATTGACCTTTATTATAGTGGAAGATTTACAAGAGATGTCTATTTTCTTTTTTCTAATTATTCTGATATTTTATTCAGGAGAATTAGTCTGGAAAGAAAGAGATACCAAACTAAGCGAGGTTTATGATGTATTGCCTGTTTCTTCCTTAATAAATTTAACTAGTAAATTGATTGGTTTGCTATTGATTTATTTGGTGTTAATACTAGCCCTTATCATATCAGGTTTAATTTTTCAAACAACTAAGGGGTACTTTAATTATGAATTAGGCGTCTATTTTACGGGTTTTTTCATTGAAATATTCCCTTATTTGGTACTCCTAACCATGGTTTCCTTTTTCTTTCAAGTGCTGGCAAATCATAAATTGATCGGACATTTATTAGTTGTTTCTTTCTTAGTTTTTGTGTTATTCGGTACTAAAATACTTGATTTTAATCACGGATTATATAGTTATGGAGCAGGAGATTTAGGCAAGTATTCGGATATGAATGGCTATGGGCATTATTGGTCACCTTATGGTTGGTTTATGTTGTATTGGTTTGCTTTTTCTGCTTTACTGTTTTTGATTGCGGTTTTATTGGTGGTTAGAGGGAAAGAAATTACTTTTAAAAAACGATGGCAATTAAGCAAAGATAGAAGCACTAATTTCTTTAAAAAATTAAGCTTAGGTATTTTAGTTATTTTTATATCAACTGGAAGTTATATTTTTTATAATACCAACATCTTGAATAGTTATAGTTCCATATCGACCCAAAAGGAATACCAGGCAAATTATGAAAAGCTTTTTAAAGCAATTGAAAATTTACCCCAGCCTAAAATCGTCGATGTACACTTAAATGTTGAATTATATCCCTATGAAAGGAATTATTCGATAGAAGGGACTTTTATTTTAACCAATCTTAGTGATACAACTATTCGGACCATTTTTATACAAAAACTTCCTTCTAAGGGTATAGAATTATCAGCTATTACTTTTTCTAAAGAGGGTGTTTTGGGCGATAATGCTTCCATCCCGATAACTATCAAGACAGGTTCTGGAAGTATTCAGCCCTACACTTATGAGGAATTTGGACAATTTGCCTATACCTTAAACGAACCTCTTCAAATTGGGGATTCGCTTAAAATGGAGTTCAAGCAAACCTATATTACCAAAGGGTTCACCGAAAATAAAGACAAACGAATCGTTTATAATGGGACTTTTCTCGATAATTTTCAACTACCTACTTTTGGATACAATGCCCATATAGAATTGACGGAGGAAGATGACCGAAAAAAATACGGTTTGTCACCAAAGGCAAAAGTTGCTAAAAGAACTAATCCAATAGCCCGAAAACTAGCCCGAACGGGAGACGATGGCAAAGCCATTAATTTTGAAGCTATTATTGGTACAGCCAATGATCAAATAGCAGTTGCCCCAGGCCAATTGCAAAATAAATGGACTGAAAATCAGAGAAATTATTTTCATTATAAATCAAGTAAGCCTATCATTAATTTCTATCCAATAACTTCGGCTAGGTATGAATTATTAACTGACAAATGGATACCCAAAAATGACAGTATAGGAGACTCAATAGCTTTAGAAATTTATTATCATAAAGGGCATGAATATAACTTAGACAGAATGATGGAGGCTATGAAAAAATCATTTGCCTATTTCACTCAAAATTTTGGTCCATATCCTTATCAACAAATGCGTATTGTAGAAACGCCTCGCTATTTGGATCGAGCGCAATCTTTTCCAACAATGGTGACCTATTCTGAATCAATGGGTTTTATTATGAATATAGAAGCAGCAAAAGCTGTCGATATGCCCTTTTTTATAACGGCACATGAAGTGGCACATCAATGGTGGGGCTTACAAGTAGCCGCCGCAAATGTCCAAGGCAAAAAAATGATACTAGAATCCCTTCCACAATATGCTGCTTTGATGGTTTTACGACAGACGTATTCTGAAGAAAAGGTTCAACAATTATTAGATTTAGAACGAATCCGTTATTTAGAAGGTAGAGGATTAGGAAGCGAACAAGAAATGCCTTTAGCATTAGAAAATAACCAAAACTATATTTATTATGGAAAAGGCACTTTAAATCTGTATGCTTTACAGGATTATATATCCGAAGATAGCGTAAATCTTGCCTTAAAAAGATTTGTCAAGGATTGGAATAGTTTTGATGGACCATTAGCTAAAGAAAAATATGCTACAACGCTTGATTTGTTGGACTATTTTCGGGCAGTCACTCCTGATAGCCTCCAATATATTATGGATGATTTATTCGAGAAAGTCATCTTTTATGAAAATAGCATAACCGCTGGTACTTATGAAAAAATAGCCAATCAGCAATACCAAGTTAATTTGGATTTAACCACAAAAAAACACAATATTGATAGCCTTGGTAAAAAATCAAAAACGCCTATAAATGACTGGATAGATATAGGAATATATGGAAAAAATAAGGAAGGAAAAGATACTTTAATTTATCTAAAAAAACATCAATTCACCAAGGAAGTAAGCTCTATAATGCTGGTGGTTAACCAAAAACCTACTAAAGCAGTTATTGACCCAAAACAAAAATTGATAGATAAAAATAATTTTGAAAACAAAACTCCTTATTTTTTATCAAAATTTGCGTCAAGCACAGAATAAGGGAATCAAAAGTCTAATAAAACATGAAATCATAGCGGCTCCGGAATTAAATTGCTGAAAGTTTAGAAGGGTTGTCAGTTGTCGGTTGTCAGTTAGATTCGCAACTAGGGAACTGACAACGCTTCTAATTAAACTGGTATTGTAACTATTCAGCATTCTGATTTTTTACCATATAAGGCATTAAAGTTCATGTAGAAAAACAATAAGGACAA
>CAZXYA010000008.1:0-43166 GCA_964644655.1 uncultured Saprospiraceae bacterium
ATTCGATGACAAGCATTATTCAAATAGCCTTTAGGATTCCAACCTGGTAAGACCATTGGTTGAGCTTTCCCTTCGCTATCAGTAGCTTTTGCCCAAATTTCATAATAGCCTATTTCAGGAAATTTGATATTGGTTGAAAATTGCTGCCAAGCCAGTCTATTAGCAGGGGCAGATAATTTACAAGTTTGCCAAGTTGCCCCAAAATCAATAGAATAATGCATGGCTTTGACTGCCAAATCTCCTGCCCAAGCATGCCCTCTGACAGGCAAAGTTTGTCCTAGTTGAATGGTTGCTCCCATTTTAGGAAAAGTAATCAAAGATTTTACAGGCATAGATTCAATAATACACATTTCCTCATTGGGTACTTTTGTGCCAGGTGGAACGGATTTACAAGGTACTCGATAAGACGGTGCTGCCATTTTTGCACCATCATGCACTTTATTCCGAATCACTATTTTATGTAACCATTTGCCAGAACAAGAAGCAGGATACCCACCAAAAACTAGGCGCAAGGGATACCCATTTAAATAGGGGAGTGCTTCGCCATTCATCGACCAAGCAATTAAACTTTCATCCTCCATTGCTTTACTAATTGGCACTCCTCTGGAAATAGGATTTTTTGCGGGGTCGCCTGATAAATGCGTATCTTTTCCATAATAACCAATATAAACCGCATCGGATTTAATGCCTACATCTGCCAACACATCTTTTAATCGAACCCCTGTCCAAGCGGCACAACCGACTGCCCCGGTAGACCATTGATTGCCTTTGGCTGGTGGGTTAAATTCTTTTCTGCCATTGCCGCCACATTCCAAAGTTAGCTGATAGGTATAATTTTTAAATCTACTTTGTAATTCTTTAAAAGTATAGGTCTTGGATTTTATGGCTGATTCTCCTTCAATTGTCAAGGTCCAAGTATTTAAATCAATACTAGCTTTTTCGGGCGGAATCCCATTATTTCGCACAAAAAAACGGTCTCCAGAAGTCAATGCTTCATCCAATAAATGGGCAGGTGCTTCCGCATTAATTGGGCGATCATTCAGCACCGTCATTTCTGGATGTTTGCCAGGTAAATGGAGGGGATTACTTGCTTCTAAAATAATTGGCAGCATATTCTTTGGCAAATTTTCACCAAAAACAAGGTCCATGCCTATTGCCAACGATAAGGCGGTTAAACTTCCATTTTTTAGGAATTTTCGTCTGTTGGAGATGCCTTTTATTTTCATAAATTTTATCTTTTGATGCTATCTTTTTAATGAGGTTGAAAGATAGGAATAAAAAGAATAAGTAGCGGATAACTAGAAAAAAATTATGCTTTTACACTTTTTGAGGATACTAAGTTAATGAGATTTATAAGTTAATGAGATTAGCATTTAGTCTAAAATGCTTTGCTTTCCTCATTTATCTTATAAACTCATCGACTCATTACCCGTTTTCTAAAAGTGTCGTTTACTTTTGTATAAGTACTTACATATTTAAAACGAAAATTACAGCCATTTAATCAGTTATACTGTGATTTTTGTCACATAAAGGAAAAGATGTTTTGAGAAAGTAAATCCAACGACTGTTTGAAGCAACTATTAAATTAATTGCTGCTGGAGAGAAAGCACAAATTGTAGGTGTCAGAATACAATTAGCTATCCTGATTACTATCAATCGTATTAGACATATTAAATAAATGATCGCCGATTCGCTCTAAAGAAGAAAAGAGGTTATGGTAAGGGAACAGGAAAAATATAACCTACTAGTTCTGCGACTTTATGCATCAGCAACCCACCCGTTTCACGGTTCAGAAGCTTACACTTCTTCATGCTGTGCGGTTCACAAACGGTGTTTGCTCATCCTTCTAGTAGGGGAATATTAATTTAGTATTAATTTTTTGTTACTCAACAACCATCACTTCCAAAACCACACTACTCCGAACCGCAGAAACATCAGGATTAAATCCAACTTTCATCAAATATTCCCCAGAATAAGTTTTAGTAGTATCAATAGGAGATGTAGTCCCAGGATAAACATTCAATTCCTTAATCTGGTATTTTTTATTAGCATCCAAACCCTTAAGAAGCATAGGTTCTTCGGAATAGGTAATCTGGTATTTCTGCTCAACTACCATCATCTAACAGAAATAAATCAACACCCAAAGTTTTAGCCCCATCAAATAACTCCACTAATTTATTTTCATTAAAATCAAAATAAGTGGCTTCCCAATTATTGAGTAAAGTTAAGCGTTCTCCTTCGCCATCATTCAACTGGTATTTCCTTGCCCAACGATGCATATTTCTACTCGCTTCCCCTTTGCCATTTTCAGAATAAGTGTAAATAAAATGAGGTGTGTCAAAGGTTTGATTGGCAGCCAGTTGATATTCCGCCGCATGAGCATTAGCGCCAGCAATGAGTCGTAAATTTTTATAGCGATCTTTTTCAAAATCAAAGCGATAATTCCCTGACCAAGCCAAATTAGCCAACATTACTTTGCCTGATTCTTCGGTCGCTTCTCCATCAAAGGACAACATAAAAGTAGGTGGTGCATACAAATTTGCCCTTGCACCTAATTTTGAATCTAGTACTTTAATACCATTGGTTAAAATATGCGTTTCTGGTTGCATTTCTTCAGCCCAAGATCCGTGATACTGAGTTAAGTGAAATTGGTCATTTCTAAAATAGAGATTGGCAGAAGCATATTTTTTTAATTCAATCGGTGCGGTTTCGCCATTTTTAATAGTCGTCCATTGTTCAAAGACATTTTCTGCTTGGAATACTTTATAATGTAATCGGACAGCAGTTTTGTATAAGGGGTCTATTAAATCAATGGTAGTTAAGACTACATTTTTTTCAACTTGTTGGGTATTATGCGCTATATATTGTAACTCTGTAGATGGATTGCCATCTGTATGCACGACTTGCAAAGCAGGTTCAGCAATATTCCAAGTGCCACTTGGCGTATAACAATGATTGAAGACGTCTTCGTTTGTACCGTTATACCTCAGCGTTTGGGCAATGCCTTTATATTCTGTTTTATCGGTTAATTTTTGTCCAAAATAGACTTGTCTTAGGGGATTGTGTTGGTCGTTTTGTAGGACAATGGCGTATTCTGCACTTTCTATAGTGATGATTTGTTGGGCAGATAGATTTTGTAGAAAAAAAGTGATTGAGAGTAAGAGTATTAGTCGCATAGTTGTTTTTTTAGTTTATTTATAGGCCTCTTCATACCCTCTACTTCCACCAAGGATAAAAATCAGGCATCTCCGAAGATTTCTCTGTAAACTTAGGCGAACGTTTTTCCAAAAAGGATTTTACTCCTTCTTTCCCGTCTTTCAAACTCGCATAATAAATAGCCAAAGAATCGACTTTATGTGCTTCAATTGGATGGTCTTGTGCGGCATTTCGATACATCATTTGCCGAGTCAAAGCAATGGCAACTGGGCTATGACTGGCAATTTTTCGGGCGATTTTATAGGCTTCGGCTAATAACACACCTGCTGGATAAACGGCTTTTACATAACCTCCTGCCAAAGCTGCTGCTGGTTTCAAAATTTCGCCAGAGTAGACCCATTCCAAAGCGGTAGAAATACCCACAATTCGTGGTAAAAACCAAGTTGAACAAGCTTCTGGGGTAATGCCAATTTTATTAAAGACAAACCCAATTCTAGCATATTCAGAAGCCAATCGAATATCCATTGCACAAGTCATCGTTGCCCCGATGCCTACTGCCGCCCCATTAATTGCCGCAATAACTGGTTTTTTACAATCATAAATGGCTAAAGTAACTCTACCACCAGTATCTCGAACACCAGTAATAATTTCAGGATCTTCTAGTCGATTATTCATATCGTCCATCGTTGGTGCTAAATCTTCATTTAACCCAAAAACATTACCTGGACGAGACAAATCCATGCCTGCACAAAAAGCACGACCTGCACCCGTCACCACTATTACTCGAATGGCATCATCCTCACTTGCTTTATTGAACACCTCAATTAGTTCATTCGCCATTTCAACGGTAAAGGAATTCAATGCTTCTGGCCGATTCAGCGTTAGGGTTAAAATGTAATCTTTGACGTCTAAACTTAAAGTATTATAGCTCATTTGTTGGTAATTTTGAAATGATAGCTTGTCTTGAAAAATATAAATACAACTGCAATTTTACCGTATTAAATTAGTTTTTCTAGTTAAAAATGAATTTTTTACAAAAAAAACATTATGATTGTAAGCAATAGCTTTTACTATTGCATTAAGAATGAAATAATTGATAGTTTTAAATTGTAATGAAAGCTTGTTAATTAACTAACTGGTAGCACAACTTGTTCCGATTCATCGGAAGGATTTATCCTGTTCTGGATACAGGTCTTCAGACCTGTTAAGTGGGCTAAACGCTTAGTTTGCTAACCTAAAGGTCAACGTCCCAGACAGACTAGAAGTCTGTGCTACCAGTTATCCGCAACCTTGAATTAATTAAGCAAATGCACCAACTACAAACTGTCAACTGTTTACTGCCTACTGTACTATTCCAATTATTGAGTTAGAAATTATGGCGCAAAAAAAACGAAACGTTGGACGACCTTCAGGAAAAAAGGCCATTGATAAGGAAAAACTGCTTCGATTGGCACTCAAAACCTTTGCCGAAGGTGGATATGGAGGAACGACCTTAAAAGATATTGCTAAGCGAACAGGTACGGCTGTTTCTTTATTAAATCATCATTTTGGTCCTAAAGAAGAAATATGGAAGAAGGCCATGCGTTTAGTTGGGAATGAAATCCAACAAGAATTAGTAGATATGTTTGAACTAATAGAAGGGATGGATGGCTTAGAAAAGTTGCGCTTATTCAATCGAAAAATAGTGATTAACTCGGCTAAAAATCCAGAATTTCAACAGGTGATTGTTCAAGAAATGTTTTCTAAATCAGACCGTTCTTCCTGGTTGACGAATGAGTTGTTAAAACCGATTTATAAAGGAATGGAGGAAACGATAAATGAAGAAAAAGCCAAAGGGCGGATTCGCAATATTCCACAGGCAAATATTACCAGTTTTATCATTGGGTCAATTACCATGTTTTTTTCTCGGTCTTATCAAATGGAACAGGCTTATGGGATTGATGTTTTTTCGCAAGAGGCCGTCGAAGCACATGCGGATGCTATTAATGAATTGATTTTTAATGGTTTACTGAAAGGAAATCAATAGGTAATAAGTTGCACTATATTTCCGAGCTAGGAGAATGTACTACGGATTTAAACTGATTGAACGGATTTTCATCTTATTACTAATACGTTAAAAATCCGTCCAAATCCGTTCAATCCTGTCCTTCTCCGTTTGTGAATCCTCCTAGCTCGTAAAAATAAAAGATTAGACAGCCAATCCAAAAGCTCCATAAACCCCAGGTTCAGCCTCTTTCATCATATTCAAAGCCACTTTTACCACATCAAATACCTCTGGCTTAGTTACATAATTTCCATTATCACCATAAGGCGTACGATGTTCGGTAGCTGCTATAGTAACAGGTTGGGCATCTAAAAATTGGTATCCCTCTTGTTCTTCCAAGACTTTTTGCATCATAAAAGAAGTGCCACCACCCGGTACGTCCTCATCCATAAAAATGACTCGATTGGTCTTTTTGATAGATTCTAGGATACGATGTTCCAAATCAAAAGGCAATAATGTTTGTACATCTAAGACTTCTAAACTGATGTTATAATTAGCTAATACTTCGGCTGCTTCTTGAGCAATAGAAACACAAGCACCATAAGTAACCAAAGTAATATTAGACCCTTCGTGCAAGACTTCTGGAACGCCTAAGGGGACAGTAAAATCTTTTAAATTATCGGGTAATTGTTCTTTCTTTCGGTAACCATTTAATGGTTCGATGACAATAGCAGGGTCATCTGACTGCAGTAGCGTATTATACATGCCAGCCGCTTGCGTCATATTTCTAGGCGTACATAAATACATACCTCGCAAACTGCCTAAAAGCATACCCATAGGCGAGCCACTATGCCAAATCCCTTCCAGTCGATGTCCTCTAGTTCGGATAATGGCAGGGGCTTTTTGTTGCCCATTACTCCGCCATCTTAGGGTAGCCAAATCATCTGTTAAAGCAGGTAAGGCATAGACTAAATAATCTAAGTATTGAATTTCGCCAATCGGTCTTAAGCCTCTCATTGCCATGCCAATTGCTTGTCCAACAATGGTCCATTCTCGAATACCCGCATCAAAAACCCGATTTTCGCCATACTTTTTTTGCAAACCAGCAAAAGCTTGATTTACGCCACCAATTTTTCCAACATCTTGTCCAAAAGCATACACTTTGTCATTCGCACCAAATAATTGATCAAAATATTTATTCAAAATTTCATAGCCATTTTTCATTGGACTATCTGCTGTAAAAACAGCCGGTATAACTGGTGCATTGATGGCGGCCTCGGCTGTAGTACTGTATAAGTTAGATTGGTATTGACTAACTAAATCGTGATTATTTAATTGCCACCAATTTAGTAAATCAGCAATCTTGGTTGGTTTTTGCGTACCTAAAACCAATAAGACTTTTTGAGCAGTTTCTAAAATATCAGACTTATTACCATGCAATAGATTAACCAATTCTTTATAAATGGCGTTTAGTTTTTCATTGGCAGGATTCGCTAGAATTAAAGTCTTAAGCAAGTCAATTAATTCTTTTTTCATAGCCTTGAAAGGGGCTTGAAATTGTTGCCAAGCTAATTTTTTTCCTGTTTTAACAGTATTTGCTTTTGTTGTTTTTATTTGATTCAATTCTTCTTGGGTTGCCCAATTATGCTTAAGCATCCATGCCTCAAATTGTACCAAACAATCCATTTTTTTCTCCCACTCTAACCTTGCTTTAGGCTTATATCTTTCGTGGCTTCCAGAGGTAGAATGTCCATTTTGTTGCGTACATTCTGTAATATGGATAATAGCTGGCACATGTTCTTGACGGGTTGTGCTTACTGCTTTTTCAAAGATTTTATACAATTTTTCATATTCATAAGCTTTTACTCGATAAATCTCACAAGCCTTTTCGCCTTTGAATTCTCGTTGGAAACCTTGTAAAACAGTAGAAATATTACCTTTAGCGGTTTGTAATTCTTGTGGTACAGAAATACCATACCCATCATCTTGTATAACAAAAATCATTGGCACTTGCATGACACAAGCAGCATTGACCGTTTCAAAAAATATGCCTTCTGAGGTAGTTGCATCGCCTAAAATTGCAAAACTGACCTCATTGCCGTTGATACTTAAATTTTCGTTAGGAGTATTAGTTGCTCTAAATTTTTTAGAAGCCAAAGCCAATCCCAAGGCATGTGGTAATTGTCCTGCTAAAGGTGCTAAGGGGGAAGCTATATTATAATTTTCGGTTTGTGCCAGCCAATTCCCTTGCTCATCAAGCATTGGCGTAGCAAAATGATTATTCATCTGTCTGCCTCCTGAAAATTTATCATTATCCATATCGGCATAAAGCGCCGAAAAAAGCGCTGTGGGATTGGCAATACCCAATTTCATCATAAAAGTCTGATCTCGGTAATAACCAGAAAAGAAATCTCCTTTTTGGAAATGATGCGCCATCGCCAGTTGTAATAACTCCTTGCCAGAACTCTCTAAACCAAATTTTGCTCGACCATTTAATACCTCTTTCCGAGTCAAATTACTGACTAAACGGCTTTCGTAGGCAATTTTAAAGTCTGCAAGAATGCGCTGCTTTTTTTGAGAGTGCCTAGGGACTGGTTTAGTCTTTGTTTGATTTGTTGTAGTTCTTTTAGCTTTTTTCTCAAATAAAAAATTTGTCGCAATCATAGTCAGGGTTTTTTAAATGATGAACTATAAATTTATAATGTTGTATTTGAAAGGAATTTCTATTATTAATGAAACAAAGGTAGGTTAAATTGTATGAGCAGTCAATTAAATTGTATAAATATTCAATTTTGCTTTTGTAAGAACAATTATTACCAAAACTCAAAATTGATTGAACTTTTTTGGAGAGGTAATCCTAAAACCTTTTATAATTGCAATTTTTTACCAAAGTCAAGGACTAATGATGAAGCATCGGCACTTTATTATCCATAAACCTTATAATTTTCATAGCCAATTTGTCTTAAAGACGAATAGAAAAGTGCGGTTATTAGGAGAGTTATATGATTTTCCAAAAGGAACGATGGCGATAGGTCGATTAGATAAAACCACCGAAGGTTTGCTATTTTTGACAACGGATGGAAAAATGAGTGAACGAGTAAGAGCAAAACATATCGAAAAGGAATATTATGCCCAAGTGGATGGTATTATTGATGAAACAGCGATTGAGCAAATGAAAAAGGGGGTAGAAATTGGAATTAGAAATGTAAAATATATCACTAAACCCTGTAAAGCAAGCCGCTTAATTCCTCCACCTGAATTTCCACCAAGAATTGTAAAAATTAGAGATGAACGACATGGGCCGACGAGCTGGGTTTCTATCATATTGACGGAAGGTAAATTTAAACAGGTTCGTAAAATGACCGCTGCGGTAGGGTTTCCTACGCTGCGGTTGTTTCGGGTTCGGATTCACAGTACTTGGTTGGGGGATTTGGAAGCAGGAGGGGTTTTGGAGGTGGGGGATTTTGGGGTTTAGATTGGGTGTGTTAAGAGAAAATTGAAAATGTACTTTTTGACACGGATTTTAATATTCACCCTGCTGATTTAGCTGCCTAAGAATTTCCTCATTTTTTAATAAAAGGAGGCCGAACAACCATCGCTTTGACTTGTTTTTTCCGAATTTGAATCAAAATTTCTGTGCCTTTCTTCGTATTTCCCTTCGCGACATAGCCTAAGCCAATTCCCTTTCCTAAAGTTGGTGATTGTCCACCAGAAGTAACGGTGCCAATTTCATTACCAGTTGTGTCGAGAATAGTATAACCTTTTCTAGGAATCCCTCTTTCCAGCATTTCAAAACCCACTAATTTTCTAGTAATGCCTGCTTCTTTTTGGGCTAATAAAGCGGTTGAATTAATGAAATCTTTGTTAAATTTAGTAATCCAAGCTAAACCTGCTTCAATTGGAGAAGTGGTATCATTAATATCATTTCCATAAAGGGCAAAACCCATTTCTAAACGCAAAGTATCTCTAGCACCTAAACCGATAGGCTGGATATTTTCTGCTGCACCTGCTGCCATAACCGCATCCCAAAGCGCCCGTGCATTTTCGTTGCTAACATATAATTCGAAGCCTCCAGCGCCCGTGTATCCTGTAGCAGAAATAATGACATTTGATATATTTGCCATGTTGCCCACTTGGAAATTATAATACTTAATCGCACTTAAATCAATAGCAGTCAATCTCTGTAAAACATGGGTAGCTAAAGGTCCTTGAACGGCAAAGAGGGAATAATTATCCGATTGGTTATCCAATTCCGCTCCTAAGTCATTATGCTGATTGATCCAGTTCCAATCTTTTTCAATATTAGAAGCATTCACGACTAGCATGTATTCTTGATCTGCTAGTCGATAAACCAATAAATCATCGACTATGCCCCCTAAATCATTCGGAAAACAAGAATATTGAGCGTCTCCAATTTCTAACTTGGCAGCATCATTACTCGTCACCTTCTGTATCAAAGCCAATGCCTGAGGACCACGCACAAAAAATTCTCCCATATGAGAAACGTCAAACATTCCTACGGCTTCTCTTACAGCTTTATGTTCAAGCATTAAACCAGCATATTGTAAAGGCATGGCATAACCTGCAAAAGGGACCATCTTAGCACCTAATGCAATGTGTTTATCATTTAATGCGATTGTTTTTAAGGTGGTTGTTTCTACGGACATTATTTGGTGGTATTTTATATGGACTTAGAAATCAATTAAAATTAAAATTAAAAAATGTACTGACAATCAGTAATTTATAATTTCAAACTTGTCAAATTATTTTTTTAACATTCTTTAGTGATGATTTGATTTAGATAGTGTATATCTTTATTTGTTAAAGTATACTTGGTTAAACCCTAGAAATTAATAGATGTTCCAATAAATCGCAAAAGTAAAACAAAGTTGCTAATTATTCTAAGACCAATTTGTTCACCCTTAATACCCCTTTTGCGAGACTGCATGAATGAATGATCTCGAAGGGTAAAGGTTTAGTAGACCTTTAAGTGAATGAACCGTGCAACGGATGGGTTAGCCACCGAGCGGAATATAAACAAACTTTTGAATCGCTATAGTATTTATTCTAAAAAAAATCGTAAGCAAGAGCTTCCAGAACTTTGAGTTCTGGAAGCTCTAAGCGATTTGGAATAGAGTCTAGGTACTACAGAAAATTCCGTCATTTTATAAACGTCCATAAATCTGATAATTCTGGTTCGCCACCTCGATTACCACAACCAGAAGCGGTATAAATTTGATTATTAAAAAAGACGGCACCAGTTCCATGTCGCCCTTGGGGAAGTGATGGCAAAGATGTCCAAGTATGGGTATTAGTATTTAAAGATTCGACTTCTGAATGAGCGGATTCTTGCGTAAAAGATTCTCCTCCAAAGACAAGAATTTCATCGCCTAATAATAAAGTAAAATTACCTGCTCTTTTAGTTGGAATAGGCTCTGCAATTGTACTCCATGTATTAGTAGCTAAATCAAAAACATCTACTTCCCCAATGGTGTTTTTGAAGGGATTATCAGCAGCAATTGTGGTTCGACCACCTATATTATAGAGCTTATTATTGGCAATAACAGATTGGAAATGGTCTCTTGGTCGAGGCGCATCGGGTAATTTTGTCCATTTGCCCGTCTTTAAATCATAAACGTCTAACCATTTTTTATGGTCGCCTCGATGCCCGTCTTTAATGCCACAAGATAAATAGAGTTTATCTTTATGAAGGGCTACTCCTGCACCTCCTCTTAAACGGTCTTTTGGAATGGCTGCCCCCTTTTTCCATTCATCTTGTAGGGGATTGTAAATATAGATATTAGGAACAGGTGTTTCTCCCGGATAGCCACCCGTCAAAGCTCCTAAAATATAAATTTCTTTTCCATAAACAACAGGTTGGAAATGATGTAATTCGATTGGTGGCACAGCCCCATTCGTCCATTTTTTTATAGCCGTATCATAAATGCTAACAGGATTCATTCGTCTACCACCTAATAAGTAAAATTTATCGGCTACGCTTACAAAAGCAGCTTCATGTCTTTTGACAGGTTTACTTCCATCAACACTTGTTAATTCAGCCCATTTTCCTTGTTTTAGTTGAACGATATTTATTTTAGTAGTACTAGCGCATTGCCATAAAATGGCTAATAAACAAATATAGAGTAGGGTAGATTTTAATTGCATAATGGCGCTTTTGTTTTTTATTATTAAAATTTAGTTGTCAAAGTTAGAAAAATTGGTGTTAATTTAATTATTTCGGGTTTAAATTGAAAAGTAACTTATAATAATTTAACTTAATGGGAGTTTCAGAAAAATTAAAAGCATGTTGGCATCCAGTTGCTTATAGCAAAGAGGTGACAGAAAAACCTTTTGGTACCTTTTTATTAGATCAAGCAGTAGTGATTTGGCGAAGTTCTGATGGAGGCGTACATGCGATGCGAGACTTGTGTATTCACAGAGGAACTGCCTTATCATTAGGTTGGGTAAAAGATAATTGTTTGGTTTGCCCCTACCATGCTTGGCAATACGATAAAACGGGCGCTTGTGTATTTATTCCGCAAGCACCCAATGCCAAAATTCCTGCAAAAGCGAATACGCCTCGCTATCATTGCAAGGAACAATATGGGTTGATTTGGGTTGCTTTTGAAGAGCCTATTTACCCTTTACCAGCTATACCAGAATTAGAAAATAAAACATGGAAAGTAGTGCAAACAGGTCCATTCGACTGGAAAAGTGATGCTTCTCGACAAGTAGAAAATTTCACAGATTTTGGTCATTTTCCTTGGGTACATCCAGGCTTATTAGGAGATCCAGAACGACCAGAAGTACCGAAATGTAAAGTGGAAAGAAAAGGAGCTGTTTTACATTACTCCATTGTTCGACCAGAAGCCCAGAATTCAGAAGAGTTTCCCGTTTTTGCTAATGAGGATGTGGTGAAACCAGAGCGTCGAAGTGTTTATCGCTTGCATTTACCTTATACGATAGTGCTTAGATTAGGATGGGGTGGTGAAAAAGGCATGGTTTATTTTTTTGTATCGCAACCGATTTCTAAAAATAAATGTAGAGGTTATTGTATTATTGGGCGAAATTATGACCATGAAGAGCCTGATACGGTTCTGCAAAATTTTGAACAAGTCATTTTTGATCAAGACAAGCGAGTGGTGGAATCACAACGTCCCGAACAAGTACCTTTTGATTTTGCAGCTGAATTACATTTGGCTTTTGATGCGGTGGCGATGAATTATCGGCGGGCTATGAAGGCAGAAGGATTGGATTATTAAAAAATTAGTTCATTAATCCAGCATCTTTAAGTACTTTCTCTACAAAAGCAATTGATCTTCCTATACTTTTCGCAATAGTTTTTACTGGATTTCCTTCATTATAAAGTCTGATAATTTGAAGTGTTATTTGTACACCAATGGCTTCTCCCTTTTCCAAACCAATAGCTTCTCCTTCTTCTAAACCAATAATTTTACCGTCAATTTTTGCGGTCTTAATGATATTTCGTTCAGAGACAAGATTTAATTGGTGACGTTCATAAGCTTCTTTTTCTTTTGGGCTTAATCGCTCTATTAGCATCTTTTCTTCAACTTCTTTTAAACCTTTGGCTTTATAGTTTTTAGGAACTTTGGAGTGCTTAAAGAAGTAAATCCATTCATCTAGACTATCTTTGGCAATATCATTAAAGGCATTAATTTTTATGACATAATATTCAGGGTAGATTTCGTAAACTTCTTCATAAAGGAATTCTTCCTTTTGTGGGTTGGATAACTGTAGCGTATCTCCTAAATGAATCCCTGTAAATTCATTTTTACCATGATAGACATAATCTTTTCCTTGTCCCAATTCAAAGTATAATAAATTGATGCTATATACTTTTTTTATTTGACTGTAATCATATCCTTTTTTTATATGTTCAATACTCGCTTTGCTAGTGGCAAAAAGCATTCGATAAAAATAATCTATTTCTCGATTATATTGAAGTTCTATTGCCATCAATCGTTGCTGCTGGTCCTCGACCATAATATCGACTCGATTAATTTTTAGGGCATCTTCTTTTTTATTTGCTTCTGGATCTGTAATACTTTTTATCGTAATATCTTCTTTAAGCAAGACAGAAAGGAATCCTTCCAAAATGCCAAAATTGGCTTTTTGACGCAGCAATTTTTTTAATGCCCAATCAAAACTAATATAAGTTCTTTCTGTTGCCATGTCTTAGGTTTTAAACAAAGATACTTATTTTTCAATGTCTTTGATAGGAAAAGAGTCATATGGATGATGTTTTGGATTTATATTTCTCGCAAATGAAAACTCTTAGGCCGAGTCAAAACCTCATACCCAATAGAAGACAAAGTACATCCACGACCACTATTTTTTACGCCAGTCCAAGCTAGAGCTGGATCTAAATAATCGCAACGATTCATAAAAAAAGTGCCTGTTTCTACCTGATTGCCGATAGCTAAAGCTTCCTCTGTATTTGTTGTCCAAACAGAAGCTGTTAAACCGTATTGACTGTCGTTCATCAATCGAATAGCTTCTGCATCATTTTTAACGGGCATAATTCCAACCACGGGCGCAAAAGTTTCTTCTGTCATAAGGTCCATACGGTGATTTACATCAACTAAGACTTGTGGTGCCATATAAGGCGTATTGGCTTGATGGGTTGGAAATAGGGTAGGGGCAACCAAAGATTTTGCTCCTGCTTGTATAGCTTTATCAATCTGAGCTTGGGCAAAATTAGCAGCAGTAGTTCTGACCATTGGACCTAAAGTAGTAGCTGCTTCCAATGGATTTCCTAAAATATATTGTTTGGTTAAAGCGACAAAACCATCGACAAATTGATTATATAAACTTTCATGGACATAAATCCGCTCAATACCGCAACAGGATTGGCCAGAATTAAAAAATGCCCCATCTACTAAATTTTCTACGGCATGATCAAGGTTTACATCTGCACGTACATAAGCAGGGTCTTTTCCGCCTAATTCTAAACCCGCATTAATGAATCGACTACCCATTGCCTGTTGAACTGCCGCACCACCACCCACAGAACCTGTGAATGCTACATAATCAATTCGATTATCTTGGATAACCTCGGCTACTTGAGTATGACTCATGTGAACATATTGGAAAATACCTTTGGGTAAACCAGCATAGTCAAAAGCAGCAGCATATCTTTCTGCGCAAAGTGGCGTTTGCGTCGCATGCTTTAAAATGACGGTATTTCCTGCCATGATTGCGGGAATAATTGCATTAACGGAGGTCAAATAAGGGTAATTCCAAGGAGCTAAAACTAAAACTGTTCCTAATGGTTCTCGCTTGATAAATCGGTTGAAACCATTAGTTGGCGGCGCTTGGACATCAGCCAAGGACGTTTCCGCAATGCTAATCATATATTCTGCTCGTTCCTTAAAGCCTCGAATTTCAAAAGGGGTATAGCGAAGTGGCCGCCCCATTTGCCAAGTTAATTCTAGGGCTATTTCATCGGTATTTTTTACAAAATACTCGATTACTTGATGACAAACAGCGGCACGCTCCGCCATACTAGTATTTTGCCAAGCAGCCTGTGCTTTTTTTGCGGTAGCTAGTGTATTTTCGATGGCATTAGCATTAGCATTGCTTCTTTCTAGATAAACGCTACCATCAATCGGACTAATAGTTTGGAAAGTTTGACCCATTTGAAAATTGAAAATTAGAAATTGAAAATTACAAACTATTCAGGCGTTACATAAGCGGCAGTCAAGCCACCATCCACCAAAAATTCTGTTCCAGTTGTATAAGAAGACTCGTCGGAAGCCAAATACAAAGCAGCATAAGCCATTTCGGAAGCTTCTCCAAACCGACCCATTGGTACATGCACCAATCGGCGATTTTTCTTTTCATCTGTATTTAAAAAACTCATCAATAATTCGGTGCGTAAAGGTCCTGGACTAAGTGCATTAACCCGAATATTTTCTCTGGCATGAATTACCGCGAGTTCGCGAGACATTGCCAAAACTGCTCCTTTACTAGAAGTATAAGCCAATTGGGAAGTTGCTGCCCCAACGTGCGCTACAAAAGAAGCCGTATTAATAATAGAGCCTCCACCAGATTTTTTTATTAGTGGAATACCATATTTACAACCAAAAAAGACCCCTTTGACATTGATATTCATGGTTAAATCCCAAACACTTTCTTCGGTGCTTTCTGCATCACCATCTTCACTATGCATAATGCCTGCATTATTAAATAAAATATGCAAACCACCGTAGGTTTTTTCAGCAAAAGCTATCATTTTTTGGCAATGCTTCGGGTTGGAAACATCTGCTTTGACAAAGGCTGCTTTACCGCCTGCCTTTTTAATTTCGGTGACCGTAGCTCTGCCAGCTTTTTTGTCAATATCTGTCACAATTACTTTGGCCCCTTCTTTAGCAAATAATAGAGAAGTTGCTTTTCCAATACCATTCCCTCCGCCAGTAATGAGGGCAATTTTATTTTCTAATCGCATGATTTTTTTTTGAGTAATCAAATTTGTTCAAAATATCGTTTCCGTTCCCAATCGGTCACGGCTTTTAAATAAGCATTTTGTTCCGTTTTGAAGTGATGCGCATAATGCTTAACCACTTCTTCTCCGAAAACTCGCTTGGTAAATGCACTATTTTCAAATTTTTCAGTTGCCTCCATTAATGATTGTGGTACACTTGGCAAATCATTAGCGGCATAGACATCGCCTTCAAATATTTTTGGGGGCAAGGTCTTATTTTTAATGCCTTCCAAGCCACAGGCTAAAGAAGCAGCAAAAGCTAAATAGGGATTACAATCAGCCCCTGGTACTCGACATTCAATGCGTAAACTGTTTCCTTTACCAACTACTCGAAAACCTGCTGTTCGATTGTCATAACTCCAAGCCAATTTAGTCGGTGCCCAAGAGGCATCCACATAGCGTTTATAGGAATTCACCGTTGGGGCATAAAAGGGCATTACATCCGCTGCATTGGCAATCCAACCACCTAAAAACCATTGGAAAATATCTGATCCTTGGACAGGACCAAAAGCTTTGTCCCCAGCAAAAGCATTTTCTCCATCTTTCCAAAGACTAACGTGAATATGACAACTAGACCCAGCTCTATCTTCTTGGTATTTAGCCATAAAAGTTACCGATAAGCCCATTTTATCCGCTAATTCTTTAAGACATTGTTTGTAGACTGTATGTCGATCTGCCATTTCCAGAATTTCCGCATAGCGTACATTTAATTCATGTTGACCCAAGCCCCATTCTCCTTTTGAATTCTCGACTGGAACGCCCGAATTTTTCAAATGTTTACGAGCAGCTGCGGTGAAATGCTCCGTTCGAGTACCTTGTAATATATGGTAATCCTCTAAATACCAACCGACTGGTTTGAGGTCATGGTAATGTTGTTCAAAAGCTTGTCGGTAATTATTTTCAAATAAATAATATTCTAGTTCAGAAGCGGCAAAACATTGAAAACCATAAGATTCCGCAGCTTTTAATTGTTGCTGTAATATAGAACGTGGCGCAATATCGACCCAGTCATGTGTTTTTTCATCCTGCACATCACAAATCACTAAAGCCGTTTTGTCTAACCAATCCGCAATTCGAAGGGTATTCAAATCAGGAACTAAATGAAAATCCCCATAGCCCAATTCCCAGTTGGCAAAATCATAACCTTCGATAGGTTCCATATCCATGTCGGTCGTCAACAGATAATTACAACTATGTGTACCATCTTTTACCGCTGATTCTAAGAAAAATTCTGCGTCAAAACGTTTTCCTACCATCCGTCCATAATGATCGGTAAAAGCGACAATAATGGTTTCAATGGTCTCTTTTTTGACCATCTTGATGAGCTTTTTTAAAGAGAGTTTGCCTTTTAATTTCATAAATCAGGGTTTTTTAACGATAAACGATGAACTATAAATTCGTCATCAATTTTGAAACCTTTTTATTAATACCAACTATATTACCAGCAACCAGCAACCAGCAACCAGCAACCAGCAACCAACTTACGACATCCAATCCTTCCAATCTTCCGCATTCCACTTCGTTGTTCGCTTCTTAATCTTAGTCCAAAAAGAAATAGCACTTTTGCCCGTAATGTCATTGACCCCAAAGCGACTTTCATTCCAACCACCAAAAGAAAAGGGCTCTCTTGGAACAGGCACGCCTACATTTACACCAACCATACCTGCACTAACTCGATCCATGATATAATTTGCCAAACTACCATTTTGGGTAAACACCGAAGCGGCATTGCCATAATTAGAGGTATTCTCAATGCGAATGGCTTCATCAATATCATTGGTGCGCATAATGACCAAAACAGGCCCAAATACTTCTTCTTGAGCTATTTTCATTGACGGTGTTACTTTGTCTAAAATAGTAACCCCAACATAAGCGCCATTTTCTTTACCTATTGGATTCGTATTTCTGCCATCTACTAAAACTATGGCGCCCATTTTTTCTGCTTCTGTAATATATCCTTCAATTCGTTTTTTTGCTTCTTGAGAGATAACGGCTCCTAAATTATCGCCTGCCTCCCATTTTTTCGCTTCTTCACAAATTTGCTGAATCATTTTATCTGTCTTTCCAACCGCTACCATCGCCGAAGCTGCCATACATCTTTGTCCAGCACAACCTGCCATAGAGGCAACAATGTTTTCAGCCATATCCAAAGCGGCATCTGGTAATACGATTAAATGATTTTTTGCCCCACCCATTGCCATGCATCTCTTTAAATTACTAGTAGCTCTTTTGTAGACAATTTTAGCAACTTTGGTAGACCCTACAAAAGAGACTGCTTCAATATCCCGATGATCACATATAGCTGCTACCATTTCTTTGTCCCCATTCACTACATTAAAAACACCATCAGGTAAACCAGCCTCTGTCAATAACTCCGCTATTTTTAAAGCAGCCATTGGGGTTTTCTCAGAAGGTTTTAAAATCATACAATTTCCTAAGGCGAGCGCATTAGGGATGGTCCATAAAGGGACCATAGCAGGGAAGTTAAAAGGGGTAATCGAAGCGACTACTCCAACAGGAACATGGGTTGTTCGGCATTCAATTCCTTGACTAACTATTTGAATTTCATCATTAATAAACTGAGGTAAGGAACAAGCAAATTCCGTTAATTCAATACCTTTCATCACTTCTGCCTTTGCTTCTCCGAGTGTTTTGCCATTTTCCAAATGAATCATTTGGCTTAAGGTCGCTAAATTATCAATGAGTAATTGTCGAAAATTATAAAAAACTTGAACTCGTTGCTTGAGCGTCAATTGAGACCAATATGGGAATGCTTTTTTGGCAGCACTTACCGCTTTATTCAAATCTTGTGGCTTAGATAAACCTACGGTTGATAAAAGTTGACCATCAATAGGGCTGATAATATCTAGTTGCTTTGTAAAACCATTGACTAATTGGCCACTAATAAAATTGGAGGTAATGGCTACGGAGTGTTGCATTGATACAAATTGTTAATGATGGGTTATAGTCTGCCAAAAGTAATAGGAAAAATTTAGAAATAGTCTATTTTTATGAGATAATTAGTACGAATATTTCTCAATTGACATAAGCGGAAGAAAATTTAACCAAACAAGCATTTTGCCATTCAGATTAATTATTTTATGATGTCATCAGTAATTAAATTAATTTTTCAAATTATAGCTATTCTTATTTTACTGCTAAACCTCTTAAGTTGTGATAAAGAAGTAAGCCCTTACCAATTATCAGATGAGCAATTAGCGAACATCATAACGGATATACATATTTCGGAATCCGCTACTCAAAATTTGTCGCTTGCCTTTAGAGATAGCATGGTATTAATCTATTTAGACCAAATATTGGAAATTCACGAAGTGCCAAAAGAAATTTTTGAGCCAGATTACCAAAAATTGAAAAAAGATCCAGGGAAATTGCAGTTAATATATGGAAAGGTTATAGATCGATTAAACTCTTTAAAACTCAATAAAGATAAAAAAGGAAAGCAGAAAAATCAGAAGACAGCAGCTTCTACAAAAAAAGACCTTAGTCCAAAAAAAAAGTAAAGTCTTCCATCAAGAAGACTTTACCGCAATAGAGAGAATCATTAAAGGCCAATATACCTATAACAAATGACTTGCCAACTTTTGGAATATTAAATTTGATTGAATTTATTTGTGACAGGTTACTTTTTAAAATGACAAAGGTTTATTTGTTCTATAGGGAGGAGATACAAATTGGACAAAGGATTACACTTTTATTTCTTGTTTAAGAATATTAGGTAATTTATCCTGAATAGTGTGAATGAAAAGTGGAAAATTAGTTAATGAACTAATTAATTATTTAGAAGTAAAAAAGATACTTTTTTCGTTTAAGCAGTTATTTATTGCTGTTTTTGTCTTAAAGAGGGCTTTTAAAAAATAAATTTGTGACAATAATATTTAAAAAAAAAGATTTTAAAGTAAGCGTTTACTTTAAAATCTTTTGTAAAAATCATGAAAACGGGTTTTTTTATAGATATCGTATATTTTTAAGAAATCATAAATGATAAATTATTCCGATTCATCAGTCTCTAAAATTGCAGGATTCATACCCATTGAAGAAAATCCACCATCATGGAATAAATTCTGCATAGTTACCATTTTAGTTAGATCAGAGAACATGCTTACGCAATAATCCGCACAAGCCTCCGCAGAAGCATTACCCAATGGAGACATTTTGTCGGCATATCCAAAAAATTTATCAAAGCCTTTTACGCCACTACCTGCAGTTGTCCAAGTAGGCGATTGAGAAATGGTATTTACCCTTACTTTTTTAGCCGTACCAAAATGGTAGCCAAAACTTCTGGCATAAGATTCTAATAAAGCTTTTGATTCTGCCATTTCATTATAATCAGGAAAAGTTCGTTGAGCAGCTATATAGGTTAAACCTAAAACAGACCCCCAATCCTTAATGGCATCTAATTTCCACATAACCTGCATCATTCTATGAAAAGACATAGCAGAAATATCAAAGGTCTTTAGCATCCAGTCATGCTTAATATTGGTATAGTCTCTTTTTTTCCGAACATTCAAAGACATCCCAATAGAATGTAAGACAAAATCTACTTTTCCGCCAAGTATTTCCATCGACTTAGTAAATAAATTTTCTAAATCTTCCATACTCGTTGCATCTGCTCCAATAATTTCTGCATTTAATTTTTCTGCT
Organism: uncultured Saprospiraceae bacterium; assembly: GCA_964644655.1. GTDB lineage: Bacteria > Bacteroidota > Bacteroidia > Chitinophagales > Saprospiraceae > JAFMDF01. The sequence continues at coordinate 20,307 of CAZXYA010000008.1, forward strand.
AATTCATTTAGCTTCCCAAAACGTAAAGCAACTGGAGCATTGGTTAAGGTAATTTGAGCCCCTTCTTCTACACATCTTTCGGCCACTTTCCACGCAATAGATTTGTCATCTAAGGCACCGAAAATAATTCCTTTTTTACCTGCTAATAGGTTATTTGACATAGTTTATAAGTTATTAACGATTAATTTTAGGTTGACTTTCAAACAGCTTATATGTATTTTGAAATGTCCAAGCTTTCATAAAACGACTGCAAATATGGGGAAAATGATTGGTAATTTAGGTGCTGGGCTCACAATTTTGAAATAAAATCACTAATTTTAATTTTGTATAAGTATGTCTTAAAAAATATAAAACCATTTCCCTAACTGACCATGAGAGAAATATTTGATGATTTAAAAAATACTATTTGGCAAGATGATAGAGTACTTGCTTTTCGTCAATTGGCGACAACTGAAGGGTTAAAAATAAATGATAGAGAGCGTTTTGGTAATCAAGCTATTGGTTTGAAAGGTTTTCAATTATTTCAAGGAAAACGGGGTAAAAGGTTAAAAAGTATTTTATACAAAACAGATAGGAAAAGCTCTTTAAAAGCTAGAATTTATGACTATGCTTATTTTGGCGATTCTAAAACAAGAACAAGTACGGTTATCGAATTTTATTTACCTCAATGGCGTTTTAGTGAAATGCTTATTCGGCCAAAAAGTAATTTATTTAAGATGAAATCCTTTTTTGGAAAACGAAGGGTATTATTTCCAGAAGTGGTTGATTTTCATAAAACCTACCATATTCAAGCACCCATTGTCGATAATTTAATATATGAGTTGAATGAAGAATTTTTAGATCTTTTTGCAGACCAAAAAAAACTTTGGATGGAAACAAAAGGAAATTTTATTCTTTTTTATATAAAGCATAAACCCATTCCATTGGATAAGCTTTTGGAGACTTATGAATATTCTAGAGATTTATTGGATGCTCTAATACATGGACATTCTAGTGAGGAGTATGTTTGAGGGTAATGAGGTAATAAGTTTTAGGAGTTTATGAGGCTCAAAAGGAAGGTATTTGGTTAAAACGTACTGACCTTATCTCATTGATCTTATTACCTAAAAGTTTCAATTATTGAAGTAGAGGTACTTGAGGTAGTATCCATATTAATTTAAATCAAAGCCATAAAAAAAGGTGATTCCATTGAGTTAGAATCACCTTTTTTTATAGTACGGGTATTTCTTTCTAGTAGGTGCTGGGAATAATTTTTGCCGTTTTTAAGCCTTGTTCTAACTGTCGTAAATGAACGGGTAAATCTCTTAATTTTTCAATAGAACCAGTATGATACTTTTTAAAAGTACCGTCAATAGTTGCAGCTTTATGAGCGGCAATATCTAATTTGGCTAATAAGCCATGCAATTTAATAAAATCGTCTTGGTTCATGCGTGGTCAATTTTATTTAAGGAATTGGTTAGTTATTAGTGTTTATTCTAAATAAAATCGTATAGCGAAATTTGAGTGCTGAAAACCAAAGAGTTAACGAGATTCAAAATTCAAAATTTGTCATTCAGAATTAAGTCTATTATGTAAATACGCTTATGTATTATGAAAAGTTTTAATGTTTGAAAAATATTTAGGAAAGTAGTTTGTTCGGAAGTGCAAAAGTTGAAGTGTTTTTGTTTTCTATAAACGAAAATACCCCTTTTTTAGTATATAACAAAGGAATTGGAAAAGAAAATGTAGTTTTAGCGGCAGTTTTTTCAATTATATGGGTAGATTTTATTGGAATTTAGGAAGGAAAATTTGGTTTAAATTTTGATTTTTTAGGAAAAAAGGTGACTTCCTATTGATTATATGATTATCAATAGGCGATTTATTGAGGTTTGAATAAGCTTTAACAAATAAAAAATGGGACGCCATTTATTGAAAATGACGACCCATTTATACTACTTTTTTAGAAAAAGACTAAGAGAAGTAGGCGTAAATAGCAATGACTATTACAGTAATCGCAATGCCTGTTTGATTAACATATTTCCAAGGTGTAATATCAACCTGTTCGGTATATTTTTGTACATAAGGTTCTGTTCTAGGCTTTAACCAACCAATCACTAGCATAATTAAAACATTCATGACAAATAGGATAGCCATAACATGCAAAAAATGAGGATAGGCTAGTTTTTCAATATCGGCTAAGGCAGCAGCATCTGTAATACCTGATGTTCTTGCTTCTGCGACTGCGGAGGCAGCCCAACTAGGTTTCAAAATAAATTGACTGATACTATATAATATAACGCCTAAACCAATAGCTACTTTGGCGGCAAGTGCAGGGACATTTTTAGTTAAATAACCGACGATAATAATCGTGAAAATTGGAATAGAATAACAACCATTCACTTCTTGTAAATAGCCAAATAAACCTTCTGGTGCATTGGCAATGGCTGGCGCAATAAACATGGCTAAGATAGCCAATCCAATACCAAATGTTTTACCTGCTCTTACGATTTGTTTCTCTGTTGCTTCTTTATTAATATATTCCTTATAAATGTCTACTCCAAAAAGGGTGACCGAACTATTTAATGCACTATTAAAAGAACTTAAAATCGCCCCAAATAATACGGCTGCAAAAAATCCTACTAACCCAGCGGGTAATACTTTTGCTACTAATTTTGGGTAAGCTTCATCCGCAACAGCCAAATTTCCTTCAAAAATATGATAAGCAATAATACCGGGCAAAACCACCACTAATGGCCCTAATACTTTGATAAATCCTGCTAACATTAACCCTTTTTGTCCTTCTTCTAGGTTTTTTGCCCCCAAAGCTCTTTGAATGATAGCTTGATTTGTTCCCCAATAGAATAATTGCACCAGCATCATTCCTGTAAAAATAGTAACAAAAGGGACAGATGCAGTAGGGCCACCAATAGAATTAAATTTTTCAGGATTTTCTGCCATTAAAGTAGAAACCCCGTTCATTACACTACCATCACCTATATAAGCTAAACCAAAAAAAGGTATCATTAATCCGCCGATTAAAAGCCCAATAGCATTAATGGTATCGGAAACTGCAACTGCTTTTAAGCCGCCAAAAATCGCATAAATGGACCCGATAATACCTATTCCCCAAACACAAATCCATAAAGAAGCTGTCTTGGAAACGCCTAATAATTCAGGTAAATTAAACATGGCACTAAAAGCAACCGCCCCAGAGTATAAAACGATAGGCAATAAGACGACTACATACCCTGATAAAAACAAGCCAGAAGTAATACTCTTAGTGGTCGTATCATACCGACGTTCTAAAAATTGAGGCACCGTTGTTAAGCCACCTTTCAAATACCTTGGTAATAAAAAAACTGCCGTTACGACTATTGCCATAGCCGCCAAAGTTTCCCAAGCCATTACTAAGATCCCTTCCGTATAAGCTTGTCCATTTAGGCCTACAATTTGTTCGGTCGAAAGGTTGGTCAGCAATAAAGAACCTGCGATTACTCCTGCGGTTAAACTACGACCAGCCAAAAAATAACCATCCGATGAATTCTCGTTGGTATCTTTAGTTGACCACCAAGCGATGCCTGCAACTAATAAAGTAAATCCTAAAAAAGAAATTAAGCCTATCATTATAAAATTAATTTTGAAAAAACAAGCACATTTTTGCCACTTGCATTTTAGTATTTCCGTTATGAAAATATAATTAGTGTAAAAAAGACAATAAGTTTAGAATTATCCTAATTTTTGATAGATTTTTTAAAAGGAGGATAGCGTAGAGCAGAGAATTAACCTAAAGGGCTTTCTTATAAAAATAGAAATAACTCTTGGTAGCTTGATTTCTTTGGGCATCGAGCCCAAAGAAATCAAAGAGGGATTTAGTTTACTCCGATTCATCGGAGATATGGCAATATTTGTTATAATATCTGATAATTTGAGCATCATAATTTTTTATAAAGCCCTTAATTAACCTATGTATTGGGAAATTAAAAATAAGAAGCCTAATAGTATATTATAAAAAAAATAGTGCTTTATGTTCAAATATTGACTTAATTGAATTTTGAAAGTATGGTGGACGTAGGCAATTAAAACGATTTTATTAACTAGATAGGCAATAACAGTTGCAAAAGCTATTCCCTCCAAACCGTAGTCTTGTACTAAATATAGACTTAGACTCAGATTGATAATTACTTCAATGATAGCACTCCAAACTAGTACAAAATTATGTTGTTGGGCATAAATAATAACCTGTGGTAATAATAAACGACTCGAAATAATTAATAAGTACACATTAAAAACATTAGCAGCAGCACGAAAGTTATCCGTATAAACCAATGGAAATAAATAAGGACTCAAAAGCATCAGTACCATAGTGACAGGAAATAACCAACGGGCTAATTTATCCACCTCTATTTTTATTTTATCAATTGCTACTGCTTGATTTTCAACCGCTAAAGGAATTAAAGTAGCGGTTAAAGCAGCCGTTAGAATCGTCACTAAGGGCAATTCTCTAGCCCCATAACGAAAAATAGCAAACATGCCTGTATCCTCAAAATGACTAGTGACAATAAACCCATCAATGTATTCCATACCACCACCAATGAGCATGTGCAAACTCAATGGGAGCATGAGTAGGAGAATAGTTTTTATTTGTTGCCAATTTAGTCTTGTTTGAGTGCTTCCAGAACTTGCCCCGATAGCTATCGGGGTAGAAGCACTTTTAGAGCCGCTAAAAAGCAATTTTACTAACCAAATAAATTTTAAAATACTCCAGCCTAATAACCCTTGGAAAACTCCTTTTAATCCCCATCCAAAAAGTAATGGGCTAATGATAACCAATAATTGACTGCTAAAAAGAATTCCTCCATACCAAAGAATCGCCTTTTCCTTTTTTTGTAATAAATAAATGTATTCAATAATAGCCGCTGGTGCATTAAAAACTAGGAAAAGACTAATTAACCCAATATGTGCTAATTTATCATATTGTGTAAATTGTGGAACGATATAATCCTGAAAAAAATAGAGTCCACCGCCTGCCAAAAGCCCTAAGAGCAATAACAAGAAAGCCAAATTTAGGAATAAAGAGGCGACTTGTTTTTCTTTAGTAAATTGACTTAATAAACTTTTAATACCAGCCGAAATCCAAAAGAAAGAGACAAAATTCCCCAAAAATAATAACACCTCATAAAGCGCTATTTCAGGGGTAGATAGCTGGAAAAATCTGGCTAAGAGGATACCAATTAATAGGGTAGCGCTAAACCGCAGTAATTGGAATACTTGTAATGGATTTAAGGTAGATAATACAGACCAGCTTTTCAAGCAATTTAATTTTGTGTAGTTATTTTTGGGTAAAGGTAGTTTTTAATGGTGGATTATTTTAGGGGGTGGTTATTTTTTCTATAACATATTGCTTTTCTATTTTTAATCTTTTTTATAAGTGCAAGATGTATTACTAAGCCTATTACTAGGGTCATAATTAAAGATTTTACCTTGTTTTACACAGGATAAACAATCGCTTTTCTGGTAAGCAGGTACAGGTTTGCAAATGTTTTCGGCAATTGCATCTCCTCTAACTAATTGAACCATTTTATAGCCAAAAAAGAAAGCTAATGGAATTAACCAGCTCAAACTGCTTGATGAATTTTGTTTAATATTTGTTGTTGGATTTTCTTGACTTTCTTTCATTTCTTTTGTTTTTTAATGGAAATTAATTGATTACCTGTTGGAATTTTCAGAGTTCTATTTTTTGTTTATCTAAGTATAAAGTGCAGGGTAAATTTTCATTTCGTATAGGACCATAAATTAATGAATAGGTAATATTCTTATTGGGTTTCCCTAATTTTGAAACAGTTTTCTTTTTTGATAGCGTAGAACTAGAATATGCTCGTTGAAATTCTCGTCCATTTTTATCTTTTAAAATTGGTGAATCGCCAAATAAGAAAGGAACCCCGTCATAAACTTTATGTAAGGATACTTTTACGAAAGTCTGCCCCAAACCAGAACTATTTACCCAATCATCATTCTTTCTTTGATATTCCGTAGGGTAAGTCACTTTACAAATAATAACCTTATCATCTCTCCAGTTATATTGTTTTTTTTCGCAAGAAATCATTAATAAACTTAGTATCAATAAGCCTAAAAAATGGAAAATGATAATTATTTTATTCATGTTTTATATATTTAAATTGTAGTTGATATTGACTATGCTAAGATGTAAAATCAATTGTAACTATTTAGCAGAGGGCTTAGCGCGTGGAGCAGAGAAATATTAAACAGAAAATCAAAAAAATATTTTGGATTAAAACCATCAATTCTTTGAGCATACTTCTGTTTTTAACCCTTTGCCCTAAGCTCCCAGCCCTATGCTGAACAATCACAATCAATTAAAATCTTGGGCATCCTTCGCATTTATATTCTTTTCCTAACTCAAGCGTTAAAGTAACTTCCATCGCCCCTCTAAGCATCGTACTTTTTGCTAATGAAGAAACGTTGGTATCATAGCTAAAATGTATGCCTATTGTTTCGTCGGTAAAACTAAGGGATGGGATGAGGGCATCAATAGTAAGTGGTTGATTAGCATCATTGCCAGCCAATCTAGTCGCTAAACCTATTGAAAAATCCCACAAAGATTTTTTGGTGTCAATTAGATTAAATTGAAAGACAGTACCACCTTGAAATTGCCATTGCCGACTATTATTAAACAAGGCTTGTTTGCGAAAAATGCCTCTCCATAGTAGACTTTTTCTATGGCTATTACCTAAATCAAAAGTAATGGCACCATGAACAGACAGCCCTATTCCCAAGCGATTATTGGTGAAATTTTCCAATAAACTGTAGTTTGGTTGATTGACGTGCAATAGGGCAAGACCTATAATCCAATTATTTTTAGTGTTATAAAAACTCAATCCAAGATCTATATTTGGTCGAATTTGTTTATCGGCAGTAAAATTTTCAAAATTATTCAGATTAGGGCTAAAACCTATTCCATCGAATTGTTCATCAAATTGCAAAGAATTAGGATCAAACCCATATTCCAAAAAACCTGCATTAAATCCAGCAGATAAATAAAAATCTCGATCTAACTGATGATGGTAGGACAAAGAAAAGGCCACATTAGTATTAAAAAATTGACTGCTGCCTAATTGATCTCTTTGTAAGGAAAAACTGCCACCAATAAAATTATCATTTAAACAATGTTTAAATTCTGCTGAAGCAAAATAATTTTGATAGCCTTGATCTTTTAGAATACTATTCCATAGGCTTCTATATTTTACAATAAATCTAGCTTTGCCCTTAATGCCACCTGCTAATGCTGGATTTAAAAGAATTGGTGCTGTTTCCATTTGAGAAAATTGAGCATCTTGGCTATATAATATATTAGTGAAAAGAATAAGCATAAGAAAGATTCGCATAATTATATGTTTAACTTAGTTTTTATCGAATTAAAAAGATACTACCTTTAAAAGGGGCTTCATAACCATCAGTGTATTTTATAATAGCTTGGTAAACATAGATTCCTTGTTCTGCTTTCTGATGTTTATATTCCCCTTGCCATTCTCCTCTAGGCGCATTAGCTTCAAAATTGTCAATGGCAAAAACTACGGCTCCATTTTTGTCGAATATTTCGAAATAAACCACTTCTTCAACGGCAGGATTATTTATTTTAACCCTAAAAACGTCATTATGCAAAGAGCCATCAGGAGTAAAGGCATTTGGGAAATAAATTCCTTTTTGACGATCAATTTTTACATTGACAAAAGCAGTTGCTGATTTAGAACAATTTGCTTGATTGGTAACTATTACCTCATAAGTGCGGGGTAGGGTAGGAAATACCGTTATAGAAGGTTGTCCATTTTCTGTTATTTCTTCCATTGGTCGCCATTCATAACTAACATTTGCTAGATTCGAAACAACCTCAATAATAGCGGCCTTACCTAATTCAATTTCTTGTGAATCTCTGACTAATCCTATCGTTAATTCCTGTATTTCTTTAATTTGGATAAGCGTATCTGCCTCACATCCATTAGCTGATTTTATCATTAGTTGATATGCATCTGGTAATAAACCAGGGAAAAATGTACCTGCTAAAGTATCTCCTTGATGGATTAGCGTGGTAAAATTGTCAAGATTTGTATCGATTGTTAAATCTGTTCCGTCTATTGCTTCACAATTTTCTTCTAATACCAAGCTTATAGATGGTGTAGGAAAAACATCAATCGTTTTAGTGATGGTATCAAAACAAATCCCGTCTTTAGCAGCAATTAATTGAATGGCTTGATTTCCTTCATTTTCTAAAATCGCCTCAAATTGGCTATTGACTATTTCTGTCCCATCAGGAAGTAACCATTCTAAACCCGTTGCTAGTACAGATTGATTGGTCAATAATACTTTTGCAGGAGTACATGGGGTAATAATTTCGGTAGTAAAATCTGCTGTTGGGGTCTCTCGAACATAAACAATGGCGGTACTAGAATCCATACAACCCTGTGCATCAGCAACAAGTGTTACCAGATGATCTTTAGCATTTTGGAAAGCATATTGAATACTTTGACCTTCCAGAAAATCTGCTCCAATTTTCCATTGATAAGTAGTATTGGCTTCATTAAGACTTTCAAATTCGCTCAATGCTCCGACACAAAGACTATCCTCAAGCATTTCAATAATAGGAGTTGGCAATGGTTTTACGATGATACTATCTGTTTTTGTAGCAATACAACCATTTAAATCTGTTGCCTGAATTTCAACCGAATAATTCCCTGCTATTGGATAATGATGAATGCTAGTCGTTAAATTAGTAGAATCTCCATCTCCAAAAAATAATTGATGTCCTTCAGCATTTGTTATTACTTCAAATGTAGCTTCGGAAGTGGCACAAACGGTTGGATCTAAACTTAAATCTAGGTCAGGTTTTGGTAAAACAATGACCTCTGTTGTCATAGAATCAAATCCGCAGGCTTCCGTATAAAGCACAATTTCGAAGGTGTCTGCTTGTTGAAAAACGTGCTGTATTGTTTTAGTGGTAAAGGTATGACCATCTTCAAATTGCCAATAAAAAGGGGCATTAGGAGTTGTGAAAGCTTCTAAAGATATAGTATCTCCTAAGCAAATAGAACGGTCAGAACTATTAATTAAAGCACGAACATCTGTAGGAAAAACAGTAATTTCTCGTTCTATAGAATCCACAGAACATTGATTCTGCGCAAATAATTTCACAAAAAGGGTGCTAGGCACAGTATCAGTAAATGGAATAATCGGTGGTGGGTCAAAAACGGTAAAATTTTGCCCATTACTCAATTGCCAATAAACACTATCAGGGCTGCCTGTTGAAACATTATGCAGTAACAAAGTGTCTCCTGAACAAGGTTTCGTGTACGTAATACCATAATCAGCTTTGGCCTGTGCTAACACTTCAATTTTTTCTATGGCTTCACTTTCCGCACATAGATTGCTAACATTTAGCATGATCGTATAAATGGTATCTTCTATTCCTGGTTGCAAGACAATAGAGTCTGGATTATCAGCAAAAGAAAAGATACTATCTCCATTTCGCCAAATATAATCTAGTGAATCGCCGATACTTTTATTGTCCAAAGCCAAGGTAACTGGTCCACAAGCTCGATGTGTATTGACATCAAATTCTACTAACCGAGGTGGTTCTTGAATTTCAATTACACTTGAATCTCGATTTGTGCATAATCGCTCATTGGCTAAAACGGGATGATTTGTCCATACTTCTACCTCAATTTTGCAAATACCTTTATTATCAAAAATTGTAGTGTTGGTTGCTCCATTATTTTGATTACCATCACAGAATGACCATTGAAATTGATTGGCCATTTGGATAGTATCTGCAAATTCTACTACTGCTCCTACACAAGCGAGTGGTACATGATTGATACCAATAGCAGGTTGTTCACCAATTATTAGCTCAATATTATCCGTATTACAACCGTCGGGTAATAAAGTGGTCGTAAAGGTGTACCTATATTCACCAGGCATTAAAGCAGTTATATCAATTTGATTTTCATTAATAAGGGCTGCTCCTTCCCAGACCCCAATTTCTAAACTGGGTACTGGAAGATCTATCAATGTTGCCGTTTCACATGCATATAAATCAGCTCCAGCATTCAACACAATAGTTCCTCCAACAACTTCTACAAGAACCGTATCAACACTTTCACAAGGTGTATTTTCTTGAATGAAATAACAGTATGGATGTACACCGTCTGGCAAACTGGCTAAATTAATTCTACCTGAATTAGCATTTATATTTGAACCTTTCCAGCGACCACCAATTGGCCATCCTGTTAACTGGAAATCGGTGTTACTCTTACAAGCGGTCGTATCCAACCCTGCATCTGCTTGAATAAAAGCTTCTACTTGAATAAAAAAGAAAATAGTTGTATCGCAACTTGGTGGAACACTATAGGTTAATTCAATAGTATGAAGTCCCAACCCTGCGATTTCACTATTAAATGTTCCGTTTAGAGAATCAACTCCTGTGCCTCGCCAAGTTAATTGTCTATTTTCTCGTTGTGGAGTACTGATTCCAAACACTAAGTCTTCTAAATCTTGTGATTGATCAACTTGACAAGTAACAAAAGTATCTTGGTCAGGCCTAATATTAGGGACATCAATGATGGTTATTTCAAAGGCTTCTTTAGTAACACAATTATTAGCTGGGCTTATTATTTGATAAGTGAAGCTTGTTAGACCAATTCCTACTTCCTCTGTATTAAAAGCCAATAGAGAATCTATGACTCCCTTTCCTTCCAGTATTCCAGTATTAGGCATAAAATCTAATTGTACCATACCATCTTTAATACAAAACGAATCTTTTGCTGGCAAAATAATTGCCTCTGCTTCTTGTACATTAATGCTAATGGAAGTATCTGAACTACAACCCATTTCACCAACAACCATCCTCACTTCGTTTTCTCCTAAGTTGGCTTGCTGTGGATTAAAAATAGGTTCACCTATTACATCTACTCCATTTATAAACCAAGTTGCTTGACTTCCATTTCCTTGTAAGGGCAGAAGGGTATCTTTAGAACATAAGGTCGTATCAGGTGTGAAAATAATGGCATTTTCGGGTAAGGAAATATTGATAAATCCTGTATCTATATCTGTACTACAAAAGCCTGATACGGTTACTATAATAGTATCCGACTGAAAGAAAGTTAAATTACCTGGATCTTCTCTCGTGAAATCACCTTGGGTTTGAGATTGCCAAGTAATGGCATCATAATCCCCCTCAATGGTCAAAAAATCAGAGGGATTTAAGGTCAATTCGCTACATTCTATCTCCTCCAATTTTAAGTTGATAACTGGTGCAGCTAAAACTTCTAAAGTATCTCGCCATACAGATTCCCCACAGGCATAAGATTCGGCTGTTAGTTCAATGATATACTCGCCTGCTTCCGAAAAAGCAACCGCCAAGCTATCCTCTAAATTATAAAAGAAGGTAACTCCATTTGGTTGTCGAATATTCCAATAAGCGGTATCCCAGTTTTCTGATACATTACGCAAAGTCAATAATTCGCCTACACAAGCTTGATTGACTACTTCACTATTGGGAAAAGCAGCGTTGGCTCTAGGGTAGTCAATTACTTGTATTGTTTTTGTTATTTGATCCGTACCGCAGCCATTTGTTGAAGTTAATCTAACTTGATAGATTCCTGCTTCTTTGTAAAAATGTTTTGGATCGACTTCTGTAGAGGTCGTTCCGTCTCCAAATTCCCAGAGGAAAGTCATATCTTCTTCACCAGACGGACAAGTTAAATTAGTAAATTGTACTGCGGAATCTGGTAAACAGATTAGAGGCTCATCCATTTCAAAATTGGCAAACGGCACAGGAATAATGGTAATGGTAGAGCCATTATCAGAAGTACCTTGAGTATTCCCACAATCATTGACAGCAGTTAAGAATACTCTAAATTGAGTTCTACTAGTACATTCATCTGTAGCGGGATAAACGTGTGTATAAAAACCAATATTAAAAAATGTATCCATAGTGCCATCATCCCAATCTACGATATAGAAGTCTATTATTCCATCAGGGTCAAGCGTTTGATTTTCAATAGTTACCACACCATTTTGGCAAAAGAAATCGCCTTCTGATAATACCATGTCTGCTTCTACTTCAGGGCATCCAGTTTGGGCATAGGCTAGGTGAATACAGGCTATGCCTATTAGGGTGAATAGGTTTTTTAAGTTCATAGTTTAATTGAATATTAAGAATAGATTAGTTACTTTATGCTGCATCTAACTCTCCTGGATATTTATCTAATAGTTCGATAATTTCTTTATAGAGATTTTCAAATAAGCGACTTTTTTCTTTAATAGGTATCTTGGCATTAAATATCTGTCTATATAATCTAGAAGCTTTAAGCACTTGTTTCAAATCAGGTTCAATACCTTGATGTCGATAAATAGCAGCTAATTCAAATGTTAACTTCCTAAGCATAGATGGATTATCTAATTGTTTAATTATTTCTTTTTTATATATAGCTGCTGCTGACATCCAATTGCCTACTACTAACATTTTTTTTGCATTCATGATAGCTTTTTTAGTTGCAGATTTTTCCTGAACTGATATAATGGTAGAAATAAGCCAAGCTATTAGCCCTATGCCTCCCCAGATTAAGCTCCATTTCCCTAATTGGGATATTCCAAGCAAAAAAAAAGTTAATTCATTCATGAATATTCTGTTTTTAAATGATAATTATTGTTTCACCATACAAAGAGACAATATCATTCAGGATAAATAAATTTGATTCTTTGACAATAAATCACACGGAATTAAGTAGTTTTCTCTTTATCATTTTTTGAATTCAAGGATGATATTTTATCCTCTATGCTAGTGACAGTTGTGTTATCAGCATTAGCATTAACTTCCTGGATTATTTCATAGATATTCCATACGGAGATAAGTATTCCAAAAACTCCAATTCCTATTGAATTCTCTAGCGTCCCAGAAAATGCAACAAATATTATTACTATTCCGCATATAAGCTTAATGAATTTAGTTATTAGTACCATTGTTTTAATTATTGATTTTGTTTATTCTAAATTATTCAAATAACTCAATATTTCACGTTTCAAAGATTCAATTAATTTTAAATCTGTGCTATCGGTATTCGCTTTACATTTGGATACTATTTCCAAACAATGAGTCCGTCTATCTTTATAATATAATTTTAGTTCTTTTAAACTTCTATTATTAGTAAGTGAATAGGTGGCATATCCAACACCAGTATGTTTAGCTTGATAATTAGCGCTTAACTGCGCAGTAGTGGCAACTAAAACATTACCTATATTATTCAATAGAATTTCTGATTTAGTAGAACGAAATAGCGCATCATATTTTTCGGCAGCTTGCTCAAAATAATGCATACTCAATTCCATATTTTTACTTTGCTTATTTGGATGATAACTAATTTCTGATAGATAATTAACAGCGCTTGCAAAGTTATCATCTGCTGTTTCCGCCAAAGGAGTTATTTTAGCATCTTTGCTAAATATTGCATCAGTAATTTCAAAATGTTGTTGTAAAGTAGCTAAATGAGTAGGGGATTCCCCTCTTTGGGAAATTGTATTAGGATTTGCACCCTGTTTCAATAATAATTTAACCGTTTCTAGATTCCCTTCCATAGCAGCGTAATGTAAGGGCGTTAATCCTTTTTTATCCCTTACATTTACTTCCGCACCATGTTCGAGTAATAATTTTACAATGGCCGTATTGCCTCCTTCAAAAATTAATTGTTGAGGAGTAATCAGTTTTCTTTCCCACATAAGTTTATAAAAAATAGTATCTTCTATTGTTTCTACTCTTTTTCCTGCACAAGCATATAATAGTGGGGTAAATTGGCTTTTAGCAACTTCATTTACCCCAATGTCTTCTTGTAATAATCGCTTTACGACTGCTGTATGACCATTCATTGCAGCAAAATGAAGTGGAGTATGTTTTGCAAAAGCATTTGATTCTTCAGTAGTTACTTCCCTAGGATTTAATCCTTTTTTTATAAAAAAATCAACAATACTATCATGTCCAAATTGAGCAGCAATATGTAGTGGAGTCATTTGATTGTGAAGCGTATCTCTTTCATTGATTGATGCTTTATCAAATTCAAAGATTTGTTCTACAACTGTTAGACTGCCCATTTCAGCTGCAGTCAACATATATGATTTACTGGGTTCTAAAGCTGCTTTATTTTGTAAGAGTAACAAAGCTATATTATCCATTTTCGCCGCAATAGCATAATCAAGTGGACTAGATTGTTTGTCAGGAAAAATATTAGGATTTGCTCCCCGTTTTATTAAATCCTCAATAAACAATTCATAAATTCCCAATAAATCCTCTTTACTAACCTTTACCTTTACTTCTATTGCTTTCCTTTGATATTTTAAAGGCAGTTTTGATTTTGAAATGTAGTATTCCAAAATCGGTGAAGTATAAAGCTCACTCATTTTTTTTACAGCAATTCCTAGTGCTGTCTCGTTTCTAAAAGTCACCGCATTTATTGAAAAATTCTTTTTTTCCAATATTTTTTCCACTTTGCTAAAGTTTTGTTTACTAATGGCTAGGGTTAAAGGTTGACCTTTGATAGACCAGAGAACAATAAAACTTAAACAAGTTGTTATAATGATTTTTTTCATCTTTTTATTTTTTAATAATGGAATAGATTAATACAACAAATAATTTACACTCACATCAAAAGTGAAAGTGCGGAAAGGGAAAATATCATCTCCATCATTGCCATAGCCTAAATTGGCTTGCACTAAAAAATGATTTTTAAATTGATAACCGCCCCCTATATATAGCCCTATTCCTGTTTCGGCCTCTACATCTTCTTCAAAGGGGGCATTCATTGAGGAAAAACCAATACCTGCGGTTACAAAAGGAGAGATAATAGTTTCACTTAAAAAATAAGTTGCACCTAGCCCTCCCAAACCATAAGTCAAGACAATATTATCTCCGTCGAATCCTTCTTCGCTAAACCAACGAACTTTAGAGCTATAATAAATTAATAACTTTTCATTAATGCCTGCGCCTATGGTAAAGTCTGTTAAAAAAGTAGCTTTATTAAATATATTCTCCCTACTCCCATCATTAAATTTCACACTTGTATTTAAATAACTAGGTCCGACACCAAATCCTAGAATGAATCCTTTTCGTTTTCCTTTGTTCTCCGATTTGGAGACTGTAGTAGGTAATAGCACATTTCTATTTGCTATCCTATTTACTTTTAGTCCTGTTTCTACTCTTTCTAGATTATTTTTAGTAGAATCTTGGAATATAATACTTTTAGGTAGGGTATTAGCAGTTGCATTTACTTGTAAGCATAAAGTTATAACTAATAAAGTGAATAATTTGAATGTTGTACTTTTCATGATTTTTTAGTGATTAAAAGGTTACTTTATTATTCTTTGGGACAGGGTTTAGTGGAATGGGCATAGGGTTGAAGAATCTAGAATAGTTGTATTTCCCCCATTGAGAGTCGATACTATTTTCATAGCATAAATCCTATACCCTTAGCCCCAAACTTTTTGCTTTTATCTTAGAATTCTACCTCTTGATAAACTCTTCCAGACCATTCTCCTTTGCTATTTGTACTTAGCATACCTCCAAAAAAGCCAGAACTGGTTTTTTCTTGTTTAAAATGATTGGAAGAACTTTGAAAATTATCTCCTAACTGGTAGAGCCTGAATTCATCATTTTGGTATTTGAAAAAGGGAACGATAAGAACAGGGTAGCTTTGTTTTTTTGCTTTGACCAATTTAATTTTTTGAAACCTACCGAAATAATCCAAAGGAATGCTTTCATAATGACAAGCAATTTCAATCTTTAAATCTTTTTTCAAATTATTAGGTGTTCCTTTCTCGTTTACTGTAGCATATATTTCTCCTTCGGTTAGCATAGCAGCCCAACTTAGTTTTTTTCCATTTTTTTCTTTTCTCACATACTGCCAATCACCAAATTTAGCTTTTGCTTCATATCGACGACCATATCCCGAATGTAGTATTCCACCTGTAACGCTAAAATTTTGTTCTAAAGGTAGCCAGAATCCATTTTTTTGTTCTAAATCACCGTAATAAGAAAGCGGATTTTTTCGCCTAATTATTGAATAAGTCATAGCAGTACTATCAATAAAACTCAAGAGCGTTTGCTGAACTAACAAGGTATCTATAGTGCTGTCTTTAAGGTGCAAGGATTTTTCAAAATTTTGTTTAGCTAAACTAGTATCTCCTGTTAGTATATTACTTATTCCTATCAAATAGGCTTGAAAACTTGTAGAATCGATCAGTTCATTTTGTATCCAATTACAAATTTCTTTTTTTGAGGATTCTGTATTCAAAGCGATACCTCGATAATAATTCATACTGTCCAATTTACCTTGAAGATAGGCAATTTGACTTTGTAAAAAATAACCGATGGAATCAGGTGATTTCTTTGGCCAATTTGATAGTATTTTAGTAGCATCTTGAAATGAACCTTCTTGAATCATAGTAATTAATTCTTCCCCTTTCTCTTTTATAGAAGGAGGTTCTACCTTGCATGAGATTAGCTGAAAGAACGAAAGCAAAAAAACAATTGATGTTATTTTTATGGAAATTTTCATATGATTTGTCTTTAATTAGATTTAATAGATCAATCTTATTTAAAATAAGGTTCTACTTGAAATTTAGAAAGCTTACATTTTTTTAATGCTTTCATTCCTTCAGCGTCTCTCAATCGCTCCAAACCAGTCCTTGCCGAAGCAATCCCCATTTTTACTTGTTGTTTTAAGTAGTAAGTTTTACCAGCTTCTAACACTAGGTGAATCTCTTTTTTATTTTCTGCTTTCGATAAAAAAACATAAGTTCCTGGGTCGAAAAAGCCATATAAGAATTTGCCTCCCTTTGTTTTACCAAATGGCTTTTCGTTAACAAATATTTTCATGCCCATAATAAAGCCTACTTTAGAAGGACGCAGGATATAGACTAAAGCTTTATCATTGGGAGCAGTCAAGTTTTTAAGGTTTCCCTTAGATTGCCCCCAACTACTATTGGATAGCATTAAAAAAAATGCAACTAGTAATAAAGTGTATTTTTTATTGATGGAGATACTCATCGTTCGTATTTTAAAAGTTAAAAATTATAAGTTAATTGAAGGCCAGCTTTTCCGTTGAAAGTACCAGCTTTCCATTGAAGATAACTAGTAGGCTTACCCGTTTGTGGAGCCGTATAAACTGTTTCCTCTTTTTTAATAAAAACAGTCGATAAAAAACCAGTAAGCGTGCCTATGGCGGTAAATCCTATAATGATAGTAGAAGCACTCAATTCTTCTACAATAAATCCTGCATTCCGTAATTGGTCATTTTCGTCTTTTAACCTAGATACATTTAGCGCACCACCAATGAGTCCCGCAGCAGCACCAATGCCTGCACCCAATCCTCCATAATTCCCTTTCTCTTCTTCGATTTGATAGATATTGGATAGAAGCATTTTTTCGTCTGTAACCTTCCCTGCTTCTTTATAGATTATTGTTCCGTCCATATGGCGCAAATCTTGGAATTTAATAGAAAAGCCTTCATTTGTTTTAATAACACCTTTTTTGATTTTAGCAGGAATATCATTGGATTGCGCAAATAAAGAGAATGAGAAAAGAATACAGATTAAAGCAAACCAGATAGATTTTTGCATAATTTACGTTTTATTAGTTAAGAAAAAAGTTGTTGTATTTTGAGAGAACTATATGTTTATTTTCATAAAGGAGTTGTTTTTAAAATGTTATTTTATATAGTTTTTATTCCAACTATAAGTATTATTCCTTGTAACCATCAAACGTTATCATTTTTTTTATTTAATTTATCCCGGCGTATTCTGGAGAGGCTTTCAGGACGGATTTTTATAAAAGAGGATAAATGAAGTCCTGCAAAAGCATTAATGAGTTCAGGTCTATGTATAGTTAAGAAATTGTATCGCTCCGTGGCATTTTTACTGAGCAAGTTTATCAGATGTGTTTCATGTGCACAAGCTACTTGTTCCGCTAATAATGCCTGAAACTGCCTACCTTCTGGGAATAGTGTGCAGAAGGTTTCAAATGCAGTACGAGGCAGAACAGCCAAGCGGACCTTACCTAAAGCTTGAATTGTACCCATAGCTGGGCATTGCTGAATAAAGGAGCCGTTTAGCATCCATTGATGTTGTAAATAGAATTGATAGGTATATTCTCGCTCATTCTCCCTTTTTATATATTCTCGACATTGCCCTTTTAAAATAAAAGCTAATTGAGTGAAGGTTGTACCAGCCTGTAAAATCGTGGAACGATTTTGAAATTCTTGCAATTGGAGATGTGCTTCTAAAAAATCTTTACCTGTTCTACTTAATCCAATATTGTCAAAATAATGAAATACCATCGAAAAATCTCGTTGGTTTAAATTAAGATTTCCTTTTTCTTTTGTCAATTCAACCATAGGTTTATTTTTAAATTTAGCATAATAAGCTACCTGTTTGATTCATGGAATCAAACCCAAAAAATAGCTATAAAAGGAATATTCAAACAAGCTTAACTACTCAACAATTTTGTTACTCTCCTAATCTTATATGCTGCTTCCAAAGATTTTTTATCAAAGACTAAGGTGTTGTTGTTTCTGCAAAACAAAATTAACTTACATCAATAACACTTTAGGCTAATATATTTAAAAAGTAGTTTAGTTAGAAAAAGTAATTATTTTGTTATTAATGTGAATACACTAAATTTCATAGGATATTTACCTAAATTACTTTTTTTTCAAAGTTTGCAGTCAGTTTTTTATATCAAAAAGTAGTTTAAAAATGGAGTTAAAAAAATCTAAATTAATTGAAACAATTTCTAACTTATCTGAATGTGAGGCTAAGAAACTATCTGATTTTGTTAAAAAAGGTACTTCTAAATCGACACAAAGTATCATTAAATTGGCTAATCTATTAATCAAACAATATCCAAATTTTGCGGATCAAAAATTAACCAGACTTTACCTTTATCAACAAATATTTCCTTCAAAAAAATATAATGACCAGCACCTAAAAGACTTAATGACTAAATTGCTAAGAATCATTGAAGATTTTATTATTCAGAACTATTTGGAACAAAATAAAGAACATAAACAATTACTTCTTGCTAATATCTTTGAAAAACGAAATCATCCCCAGTTCCAGAAAAAAGCAATATTGCTAAAAAACACGTTAGAAAAAAAAACGGTTAAATCAGACAATGACTATTGGCAACTTCATCAACTCCACCAACAATTATGGCTCAATAGCCATACAGATAAATGGTCAAACAAGCGAAATTATTTTGATAGCTCCTTGAAATATCTAGATGAATATTATCTCCTAATACGTTTCCAATATTTATTAGAATGGAAGGCTAGAAAGAATATATTACAGGAAGCATCGGAATTACATCCGCAATATCCTATTACTATTGATTACATTCAATTAAAAAAAGTAGCTAAATTACCGAAGATACAATTACTAAATGCCCTCAATAATCTATACGATAATAAAGGTCAACTAGCAATGCTTAAAGAATTCAAAGAAACTTTCTTGTCTTTAATCGGTCAATTAGATAAAATTTTTGCTCGGAGTATTTTTGCCCACCTTATCAATTTGAATAACCAGCACATCAATAATGGTAACCTTGAATTAGTTCAAGATACATTTTTACTTTATGAATATATGGTTGATTATGAGATTCTTTTTTTGAATCAATCTATAAGTGAAGTTGATTTTAGTAATATCGCCAATCTTGGATATAGTCAAAAAAAATTTGATTGGACAAATCAATTTATTAAGAAGTATCAACATCAACTTCCTCCTAAAGAAAAAGAAATTGCCGTAAAATACAGTATTGCGTTAAAGTATTTTTACCAAGAACAATATCAAAAGACCTTAACGGCTTTAGGGAACATAAATGAAACTGCTACACAATTTCCTAAAGGGACTAATAAAGATGCCTTATTTAATAAAAAAAAACAAAAAGGAATTGAAATTCAATTAACTAAAATTCAAGCGATTAGAATCAGAGCTTTGAGAATCAGAGCCTATTTTGAGTGTTTATTAGTAGATATAGGAGATTATTATGATGATTTCTTTATTGCTTGTGAAGCTTTTGAAAAATATCTACGTTATGAATTAAAGCTAAATCCAAAACGAATAGACAGTTATCTCAATTTTATTAAAATTTTAAAAAAATTAATAAATCTTCCAAGAGATTCTCAAACAATTGCTAACATCCAATTAATAGTTAACGAAAAAAATCCAGCGTTAAAAATCTGGTTGTCTACCAGGATTAAAGTGCTAAGTAAAGGCTACTCACCTTCGAGTGAATAATATAGTGAGTAGCCTATTCTCTCAACTTACAGGTCTATCCAGTCTGTAGTAATCACCCCAAAAGGAATGAACATCCAATAAAACTTGTTGTTTGGTAAAGGCATAGCTTGCCCCTTTCCGCCAGAAGACGAATCTCGGAATTTTGAAGTTCCCATGATAATTTGTAATTTTAAGATTGGATGCGTTTAATTAGCGTTTAGGCATCCAATTAAGTTTATAAAAAAGTTACAATCGGCAGCAAACGGTGCTAGTAACATCTGTTCTGCCGCCGATTGTTTTAGACAAAAGAAGTAGAAATGCCTGCATGAGCTTCAATTACAAATTGTAAATTACTCGCTGATTTATATGCTTTATACGCAACCACTAAATTTATTTAGTAGGTTGAAAATCAGCACTTCAGAATGAACTAGCCAATTAAAATTGATAATCACAAGGTATTTGCAGTTAGTTGTCATTTTTGATTAATGAATAGAGGTGTTCTATTTTTTATGTAAAAAAAATGTTATTTGGTTAAAGAACTAAGAAAATAAGTTATCGAAAGCAGTAAGTCATTATTATATAATCGCTCTGCTGTTGCGTTTGAAATATCCCTTAATCCAATTTGAAATCTACTTTCTAGCGCCAATTTATTAGGAAATGAAAAGCTTGTCCTTACTACTATTATTCTACTAAAGCAATTATTGTTATCATAAAATCATTAAAATATGTACTAATTTTTGATACTAAAAACAAAGTAAAAACAGTTTGATGTGTAATTAATTAAACAAGTACAAAACGTTCGCTTATGCAAAAACCAAGGCTTATTTTCATTTTACTATGCCTATTATTTACTACCTCTATTTATAGTCAATCTCTTTTTCTTACATCTGAAAATCCTCGTTACCAATACACAGAAAATATTTATAAAAGCCTTGTTCAAGTGGCAGGCATATTAAATGAACCTAATTTACAAATAGAAAAAAGAGGCACTCAAAATTTAACAGGTCGATATAATCCTGTAGATCATACTATTACCATCGAAGAAGAAATAATGGATTTATTAGCCAATGAATTAGCTAAAGACTCTACAAAGGCTTTAGCATTTATATTGGCACATGAATTAGCGCATTTTAGCAATGACCACAATAGGAAATTTAACTTTTTAGGGAATACCACTTATAATCAAGCAGAAATTGAAGCAGACAGTTATGGCTTATCTTTTTGCGCTTATGCTAATTATGATATAACAATAGAAATGGTCGAGCAAACACTAGATGTTGTATATGAAAATTATTATCAAAAAGGAAAAGATTTAACATTACAGGAAAGAAAGAAGCAAGTAAGAAATACTTTTAAGCGATGGAAAGAATTTATTTGGTTTTTTGAAGCAGGTAATTTTTTGATGGCAATCGAAGAATTTGAACTAGCCGCAAATTGCTTTAATAATATTTATATCAATGACTTTAAAAGCCCAGAAATATTAAATAATACGGGAGTAGCTTATACCCGTCATGCTTTACAACTATTAAATACGCATAATTTATCAACAGCGGCAAATTGGTGGTATCCACTTGAATTTAATGATGTCATAAGGATAACTCCCACAAAAGGGACCACCTCCGATGTTCAAGTTAAAAAAGAAGCTGTTGAGTATTTAGAAAAGGCAAGAAAATTTTTGAATGAAGCCCTAGAATTAGATCGAGAAAATTGCGGTATTTTTATTAATTTAACAAGTATTAAAATGCTTTTACAAGCGATACATAATAAAAAAAGTGGTACGATATACCCCGATTATCAACTCAATTGTTCTAGCGAACTGAATCAGGCTAATTTATGGGTATTAAAGGGCATTCGAGCTATTTTATCGGAGAATGATTCGGCAACAGCCAAAAGCAACTTTCAACAAGCTCAATCTATTAATGCTACGTTTGCAGGAGAATTAAACCTTTCTATATTAGCTGGTGAAGATAATCCTTATCGAGAAAAAGAAGAGCCTTGTGGTAATGGCGAATATATCAATGATTTTTTAATGGATAACCTCTTTTTAAATGTTAGAGACTTTAATCAATTATACTTTAAAGATAGCCCAGAAATGGTATATCACTCTAGTGGTCTTTCTATTGCTATTAAAAGAACCATTAAGAATAACGCAATAGCTCTTCTACTAACGGTAGATGATTCTAGAAATATAGAGACTGAAACTTATAATTTTGGATGGATGAGTACTCAAAACAATTATAAAGGAGCAAGTTGTAAGGGTATTAGAATTGGAGATTCTTTAACGAAACTAGAAAAAGACTATGGAATTCCCGAAGGAAATATTAATACATTTGAAAAAAAATACCTTCGATATACAACGAATAGTGTTATTTTTCAATTAAATCGAACTACTCAACAAGTTGATAATTGGATGACTTATAAACGATTTTAAGTAGACTTTAAATTTTAAAAATGCTGATTATTTATTTTGAAAATAATCAGCATTTTGACTTTCTTCTATTCTATTAAAATAAAACCTGCCCAATAATAAGGCGATATTTTCCTTTTGCGCAT
>CAZXYA010000009.1:0-11309 GCA_964644655.1 uncultured Saprospiraceae bacterium
TTTAGTGTTTCTGTTAGTAAATGGTCTTGAAAAAAGTCTTGTTGATATATTTATGCTAGTTAGAAAACAGAAAGTTTGGAGAATGGTTTTAGCAATTTAAAACTGTAAACTGCTCACTACCGACTGCAAACTATATAGCTGCCAACTGCACTAGGTATGCAATATACAAAAAAATAGTATAAGAAATTAGCCTTTTTGAAAAAAAATAGCACTTGTGAAAAAAAAAGGCGAAGAATGACAATATTTTACTTTTTAAAAACGATTCAACCTCAATAACTTAGTTTTGCAAAAGCATTTTTTATTGTGATTGCTTTTATCGGGTATTTTTTTTTTCTTTGTCTTAGTAAGAGCTAAAATGGCCCCGATTAAAATACGGGACAAGCATTGGATAACTAACATTTAATTCTCCCAACGGATTTAATACCCAACGGATTCTAGATATTCAATTTATTATTTCGTATTAAGGGAAAAGGAAAAAAATAGCCTAAGCAAAAAGATAATACACATTATAAGGAAAATCCGTTTAAATCCGACTAATCCGTTAAATCCGTTTGCAATCCTCCTAGTTCGTCTGCGTAGAGCTTGTTGGAGTTCTTTTCTCCGAAATATCTAATCCTGTTCTATTATTTCATAATACAAATCAAAATCAATTTGAGTAGCAGGAATAAACGATAAATAACAAAATATTGTTTCTAAATCAAAACAACAATTATTAATAATTAAAATGTATTTAAAATTGTGTATTCACTCTATAATCCAGAGCCAGCCCGTCCGCTTGCAGTTTACTCCGATTTTATCGGAGGTTCACTCGCTTAAATCCTATATAATCCAGAGCCAGCCTGTCCGCTTTGCGGTTCACTCGCTTAAATGTCCACAGGACATTTACCCTTCGGGGACGCTCGTTCATCCCGTAAATCCTGCATAATCCTGTCATCGTGTAATCTATGAACAACAAAACCTATACCATCCTCCAATCCTTCGATAAATATGAAGTCAATCGACTACGAAAATTTTTGCAGTCGCCTTATTTTAATATGAATGAGGCGATAGTCACTTTATTTGAAATTTTTATTAAAGATATTTTTGGAAAATCTACTAAAGGGTTGGCTAAGGAGATTATTTGGAATAAAATTTATAATCAAAAAAAGTATGATGATGTTCGATTTAGAAAATTAAATTCTGAATTATTAAAATTGGTTGAGAAATTTTTAGCACAGCAAGTATATGAAGATAATCCAATTCATCAGGCAACACATTTAATAGAATCAGTAGGAGAAAAAAAATTAGAAAAATTGTATAGTAGTACAATGCGGACTGCAAGACGTTTATCATCCCAACAAAGCTATAAATCAGCAAATTTTTATTTTTACCAATATGAAATAGAAAAGAATTATTATGGATTAACTCAACTAGATATCAAGAGAGCCTCTAAAGGAAATGAAGATTTAATTGCAAAAAATTTAGATTGGTTTTACTTAGCTGAGAAACTTAGAATTATTTGTACCATCTCAAGTAGACAGACAGAAGTTTCACATCAATATGATATGATTTTAACAGCTGAAATCATTAATCATTTAAAAAACAATAATTGGTATGAAGAAGTAGCACCAGTAGCTATTTATTATCAAATATATTTAACTTATGAAAAACCTGAAAATGAAAATCATTATTATAAATTAAAAAAACTGTTAACTAAAAATGCATTACAATTTCCCCCAAGTGAGGCTAATAATATGTATAATCATGCCTTGAATTATTGTGTACGTGGAATTAATAAAGGGATTTCAAAATTTTTAAGAGAATATTTTGACCTTTATTGCGACTTACTAAATAAAGAAATTATTTTTGAACATGGGAAGATTGCTCCTTGGTTATTTAAGAATATTATTGTGATAGCTCTTAGATTGGGAGAATATGAATGGACGGAAAATTTTATTAAAATTTATAGCTCGAAACTACCCCTTGAGTTTAGAGATAATGCGGTCACATTCAATTCAGCCCAATTATATTTCTACCAAAAGAAATATGATGAAGTAATTAGGCTTTTAAATCAAGTAGAATATGAAGATTTAGCTTATAATCTAAATTCTAAATTAATGTTAATTGCAGTTTATTATGAAACCGATGAAATAGAACCTTTATATTTTCTTATGGATGCCTTTCGAGTATATCTTAATAGAAATAAAAAATTGCCAACAGAGAGAAAACAGATATATATAAATTTTATTAAATTCACTAAAAAGCTTACCAAAATAATACCTGGAGATAAAAAAGCTATAGAAAAGTTAAGGCTGGACATATCAAATACTAAAGGGGGTATAGTAAATATCAAATGGCTAAAAGAAAAAATAGCCGAATTAGAATAAATCGAGTGAACAACAAAATAGATGAGATGTCAAAGAGTAACTCACATATCCCGATGCCGCTCCCAATAATTCTGCCCCTCCACTTCTCCCAAAATGAGCAAATAATTTTTATAGCGCAACTCACTAATCCAACCTTCCTCTAGGGCGTTTTTAACCGCACATTTAGGCTCATTGCGATGGGTACAATCATTATATTTACAATCTTCCGAATAGAGGAATAGTTCTCGGAAATTATGAAGGACGTCTTGTGGTTCTAAATATATATTTTGGCCTAAGCTGCCTTTTTGATTTCTTTTAATTGAATTTGACCTTTTTCATTAGCCTTTCCTTTGATGGAAACCGTTTTAGCCCAAAAACTTTTGACTAGCTCTTCTAGCTTATTATTTGGAACAGAAATAATATATATTTGGTGATTAGTTGTATCTTGGATACAAATTTGGTTATTAGAGAGATTGGCAGAAACAAAGATGCCTTGAATATGTAATTCTTTTCTTTTTTTATTGTTAATAAATGTAGCTTCATTTAATATATCTCGAAACTCTTCTATAAAATCACTATGTGGAATTTTTATTAATCCTAAATTAGCTAATTCTTTTGCTTCTTTTATATGACCACTATTTAAGGCAAGATAAGCAGCACTTCTTAAAAAAACAGCAGATGATAAAGCATACTGTGGCTGGGCAGGAAATGATAAAGCATACCTTTTTTCAAGGTTAAATGCTTTTTGATAAAACAATTTAGCAGTTTGTTTATCTCCTCTATTGATAGCAAATCGAGCTTCTTCTGCAAATTCCATTGCGATATCATGTAAACTTGATAAATCCGTTCGATTCATAATAATTTTACTTTTAATTTGGGCGTGCTAAATTCAACAATAATGATATTTTTAATAATTGTTTTATAAGGAGATGCTTCTACCTGTTTTTTCTTAACACTATACCTCTTTGAAATATTATTATTGGTGTTTTCTATTAAAATGCCTGATATTTCTAGTATTGCTTCTAGTAAGACAATATCATTTTCGTCTTTTTTACTAACCAAAAATTTCCTCTACTTCCTTTTTGTGCTCTCTTTAATTCTGTATAATTCGTGAAAAGCAAAATTGTTAAAAGGGCAATGCCAGTTGCACCCATTTCTACCAATTCTTGTTCATCATTTCATGTTCTTTCTACATTATCATCTAAATTACCTGACCAAACTAGTTTAAGCGATTCATTAATATTGCCACTAATTATCATGATTGTACCAGATTGATGTCTCATTTTTGTGAGGCAAAATAGGACAGCTTCCCACAAATAATTACCAAAAACTGGTGTTATCCCTGAAATGTTTTGTTTGAGTCGATCAAGGTTAAGTTCTCTCATTGTTTTATTTTAGGACTATCATTTAATCCTATTAAACAAAGTTATTAAAAATTTAGCGGTTTTCCTAAGTGTTAACAAACTACATATTCCGATGCCGCTCCCAATAATTCTGTCCCTCCACTTCTCCCAAAATGAGTAAATAATTTTTATAGCGCAACTCACTAATCCAACCTTCCTCTAGAGCGTTTTTAACCGCACATTTAGGCTCATTGCGATGGGTACAATCATTATATTTACAATCTTCGGAATAGAGGAATAGTTCTCTAAAATTATGAAGGACGTCTTGTGGTTCTAAATTATTGAAGGAGAGGGTTTTAATGCCTGGCGTATCAATGACATGACCACCAAAATCTAGGGGATGCATTTCGGCAAAAGTAGTGGTATGTTGTCCTTTTCCAGAGTAATCAGAAATTTCTACCGTATGTAGTTCTAAATCAGGTTGTAGCGCATTAACAGAGGTAGATTTTCCGACGCCAGATTGTCCACTAATTAAGGTAATTTTATCTTTTAAGGCCGCTCTTAATTCGGGGATGCCCAATCCAGAAACGGAAGAAGTTAGGATGGTTTTATAGCCAATTTCTTCATAAATTTCCTTTAGCATTTCATAAGTGGCTAAATCTTTTTCGCTATAAACATCGGCCTTATTAAAAACAATAATGGTGGGAATATTATGTGGCTCGGTCATCAATAAAAAACGATCAATAAAACCTTGTTTTAATTTAGGTTGGGCAATGGTCATGTAAATAATCGCCTGATCGACATTGCTGGCTAAGAGGTGTAAATTATGCTTTTGTCTCGGCGATTGTCGAACGACATAATTCTGGCGAGGGAGAATAGTTTTGATTAGGCCTGTTCCTTCTTCTTTTTCTATAATTAATTTTACCTTATCTCCTACGGCAACAGGATTGGTTAACTGTAAATTATTGAGTTTAAATTTACCTCTAATTCTACAATTTAGTACTTCATTATCTTTGGTTCTCACCTGATACCAACTGCCTGTCGATTTTATGACGATTCCTTCTTTAATGGTTTGAATTGTTTGTAGTACCTAATTTGCTTCGATTTTATCGGAAGTTTGCGATACATGGTGTTAAATTAATATTAATGTTTTCTAGGGAACATTGTTTTATAGCATTGAGTTCCCTTGAAAAAGTCTTAAATCACAAATCTTAACACCCCTAATCATAAATCCATCTCAATTTTTGAAAAATTGTCAAAGAACCACTTATTAGAAGGCCAGATAAATAAGTGATAAAAATCCGTTGCTAACTTAATCCGTTGCTAATTATTTTCTTAGCAACGGATTTGACGAGCTAGATGATATTTAAAATATTTTCGTACGCTCCCTTTTTTACCTGACTATCTAATTATCTATAATAATCCGACTTTAACAGATTTCTGATGTAAGATTAGGGGTGTTAAGAGAAATTTTAAATGTTAAATTTTTGCACAAATTTTGAGAATTTGCAGGATGTTCTCCCCCGCTGGCGGGGGTCGGGGGGTGGATTTTTTGGGAATTGTTCCTTTTTCTACCCCCTAGCCCCCGCCAGCGGGGGAAATGCTCCTTGCAAACCCTAAAATTCGTTCAAAAAAAGATACTAAATAACTTCTCTTAACACCCCTAATGTAAGATATATGATTTCTGATTTAAGATTTTTCGGGGGAACATTATCTCAAATGCCGAACAACTTGGCCCCTAATCCTTATAAAACAACCATTTCCCCATATCCTTAAACGTCACCTTCTTGCCATATAAGAAAATACCTACTCGGTAAATTCGACCAGATAACCAGACAAAAAAGATGGTGGTTCCGATTAATAAAGTAATCGACAATAGCACTTGCCAAATCGGTGGGTCAAAGGCCAATCTTGCAGGCATAATAAAAGGTGCGCTAATTGGGAAAATAGATCCCCAAGTAGCCAAACTTCCATTCGGTGCTTGCATGGCTGGAATCATCGTATAAAAAGATAGAATAATAGGTAAAGTTAAGGGTAAAGTTAGCTTTTGTGCTTCACTCAAATCATCTCCAATAGCAGAACCTGCGGCGGCATAGAGGGAACTATACATAAAAAAGCCTAATAGTAAGTAGATGATAAAAGCAGGAATGATCAACCACCAATTGATGGCACTAATTTCTGTGAAAATTTGTAGTGCCATATCTTGTGCTTGTTCTTCGCTAATACCAGAACCTGCGGTTGCCATTTCTACCTGTGCTTGGGAAGTATCAATGCCCATGAATAATTGAGCGCCTAAAAATATAAGGGGAAAAAGAATTGCCCAAATCGCCATTTGCGTCAGCGTTACCCCACCAATCCCTATTAGTTTTCCTAACATCAACTCAAAAGGTTTGACGGAGGAGACCATGACTTCCACAATTCTATTGGTTTTTTCTTCCATTACGCCCATCATGACTTGGGAGCCGTTAATGGAAATAATCATCACCATAATAAAACCGAGCATCATCCCTACCGCAGTTAGGATATTTCCTGTAATAGAACTCTGATTTTGTGCACCTTCTTTAATAGGTTCGGGGTCAATGGAGACATTACTTCGGAGGGCATCTAATTGATCTTTATCCAAGCCTAAAGTAGTTATTTTATAATCTCGAATTTTTTGCCCAATTTTTCGTTCCAGCGCTATTTGAGTAGTTAAACTTAACTGATCTTCTGTATAATAATTAACTGTAAAGTCTTTGACTTCTACGCTACTTGGTTTCGGGATAACTAAGACGCCATTATATTCTTGATTGGCTACTTTTTCCTTTAAGCTAGTTAAATCTTCATTCGGAAAAGAGTAGTAAATATCATTTTCATCCTTCATTGTTTTATTCATAATACCGCCTTCGTCGATGATGGCGATTTTATTTTTTTCATTTTCTTCATAGCTAAAAATGAAACTAACGATTACAATAAATAAAAGAAAGAAAAAAGGAATTAATAGGGTTGTTAAAATAAATGATTTTTTCTGAACCCTTGTGAGGTATTCTCTTTGGACGATTAACCACAATTTATTCATTAGAGGTGTTTTTTAATGGAAAAATTAAAGTAACTATTCAGCAGATTAGAGAGTAGAGACCATTTCATTGAGAGAAGAGAGAAAGACCAAGTTTTAACAACAATTTTTTCGGCTTTTTACCGAAAAATTAAAGGGTTTACCGATTGCTATCTCTTTTCTGTAATCTCTGCTCCCGATTACTATCGTGGACTATTCTGAACAGTTATAAATTAAATACAAAAACTACTGCAAGAGAACGGTTCAAAATAACTTTACATTTTAAAATTGCAACTTACTGATTGTCAGTAGTGGTTTTAATTTTAATTGTCATTTTAATTTTAATTCATTCCCAGACAGTTTACTGCCTACTGCGAACTGAATTACTGCTCACTCTCTCCCACTTGACGAATGAAAATTTCGTTCAAAGTTGGCAGAATTTCATTAAAAGACTGAATATGAACGCCTTTGCCAATGAGGTAATTCAATAATTTATTCGACGCACTTTCTTCGGTTACTTGGACCGTGATAGATTTTTTGCCTTGTTCGATAATTTTATAAGAATCATCGGCGGCATCCGTCATTTGTAAATCATTAGGCAATTCGCCAGTATATTTAATTTTGTAGAGGTTGTCTTTAAATTTATTTTTGATGTCCGTTACTTTCCCTTCTAATACTTTTTGTCCTTGATTAATCAATACAATATGTTCACAAACTTCTTCTACTTGTTCCATACGGTGTGTAGAAAAAATAATACTGGTCCCATTTTGATGCATTTCATCAATTTCTGATTTAATCAAATTGGTATTAATTGGATCTAAGCCAGAAAAAGGCTCGTCTAAAATCAATAATTTAGGTCGGTGTATAACGGTCGCAATAAATTGAATTTTTTGCTGCATCCCTTTGGAGAGTTCTTCTACTTTTTTATCCCACCAATCGGTAATGCTAAACTTATCAAACCAATAATTGATTTGTTCTTTGGCTGCTTTTTTGGATAAACCTTTTAATTGGGCAAGATACATCAGGTGGTCGCCTACTTTCATTTTTTTGTAGAGTCCACGTTCTTCTGGCATATAGCCAATTTGACTTGGATGGTTGCTATTTAATTTTTCACCATCCAGATAAACCGTACCAGAATCGGCGCCAGTAATGGTCGTAATGATTCGGATAAGCGAAGTTTTACCTGCCCCATTGGGCCCTAATAAACCAAAAACACTACCTTTGGGAACTTCAAAACTGACATTGTTCACCGCAGTATGTTTTTCATAGGTTTTAACAACATTTTCTAATCGTAGAATTGACATTCGTAGGTGTTTAACGGGTTACGAGGATAAGGACTGAAAGTAAAAAAATAGGAATAATTAAAATATCCCTAAGTTAAAACTTTGATACTATAGTAGCCTTATTGACTCGAATTAATTAGTTCTGCTAACAATAATGCCCAAAATAGGATAAAGCCTACATTTAATTCTATAGATGCTTATTTTTTTTATACTAAGAACTTTTGAAGCCCTATTTTTGTATCCTTTTAAGGATATTTTGTAGTATTAAGGAAGGAATTAAAATTAAAATTAAAAAACATGCTAAAAACCAGCATGTTATAATTTCAAGAATGAGCATTTACTTTTTTAGCACTTCCCAAGTGCTACTTGGTATCCTATAATTTGTAAAACTTTTAGACCGAGCAACAACTTGGTGCTACAAAAACTAAAATAAGATGGATATTACTGTAACAGAATTAAAAGAAAAATTAGACAAAAAAGAAGATTTTGTGTTCATTGATGTTCGAGAAGATTACGAATATGAGGAATTTAATCTAGGTGCTAAATTAATTCCCCTTGGAGATGTCATGCATGAAGTGGATAATTTAGAAGAACATAGAGATGATGAAATCATCGTGCATTGCCGTTCGGGTGCCAGAAGTGGCAAAGCACAAGAAATTTTAGAAACGCATGGGTTTTCTAATGTGCGTAATTTGGAAGGTGGGGTACTGGCTTGGATTGAAAAATATGGAAAATAAGGATAGCTAGTAGTAAGGTCTTTAGGATAGCTTATTCAGAGTTGGGGAGAAAGTTCCCTAAATCAGAAATCATACATCTTACCTGCCTACCGGCAGGCAGGCATCATAAATCTGTCAGAGAAAACTACATGGATTTAAGATTGATGAATTATGATTTAAGATGTATGATTTGCCCTAAAGACTTTACTACCAGTAAAAACTTTACAGAAAAGCTAAGACTTCTTCTAATAATAGCTTTGGCACTTCCTCCGCAATAAAATGCCCAGAATCGACGGCTTTTCCACTTACATTACTCGCTTTCTCTCTCCAGATTTTTAAGACATCCTGTTTTTGGTAAGCAGGATTTTGAGCGCCCCAAAGTATTAATAAAGGGCATTGGATACGTGCTTCAAAATCAGCTCGGTCATGTTCCAAGTCAATCGTAGCCCCTGCTCGGTAATCTTCACAAGAAGCATGTAAAATAGCAGCGTCCTTTACCGTTCGACTATAAGCAGCGATGGATTCGGCAGTACAAGCACCCGAAGCAGCCAATGGTCCAAAAATTGCTTTTTCCATAAAAGCGGAACTATTGCCGATTAACATTTCTGGCAAAGGATAAGGTTGAATCAAAAAGAACCAATGCCAATAATTAGTCGCAAATGCTTGGTCGGTATGATCGTATAGCCATAAAGTCGGTAATATATCTAATAGCACTAGTTTTTCTATTTTATCAGGATAATCCAATGCCATTCGGTGGGCTACTCTTGCGCCTCTATCATGTCCAATTACTTTGAAGCTATCAAAGCCCAAGGCAGCCATCGCTTCAACTTGGTCTTTTGCCATTGCCCTTTTCGAGTAAGGATAATGCTGTTCGTCCGTTTTTGGTTTGCCACTATCGCCATACCCTCTTAAATCTGTTGCCACTATTGTATACTTTTTTGCTAAAGCAGGCGCTACTTTATGCCACATAATGTGACTTTGGGGATAACCATGTATTAATAAAAGTGGCGGCCCTTCTCCACCAATGACTAAATTGATTTCCGTTTCGGAAGTTTTGATTTTTTTGTTTTTGAAGTTTGGGAAAAAAGTAGTGGTGGACATAAGTGAAGGTGATTATTATTTAAGGATAATTATTAGCTTTTTTATCTGATTGAGATGCCTGCAACAAGTCAACCCCATATCATTAGACCTATAGATAACTGTGGGTTTTTCTACTGTCCTGCTTTTGTTGACTATTTTTTTTGATGTTTTTACAGAATCAATTTTTGCTGATACCTTTAATCCTTCTTTGGCAATTTTCTGTTGACATCCATAAGAAATTACCAAAAATAGGAGGATAAAAAAACGATAAATTAGTTTTTTTGCCATATTGTTTTTTGTATTTATAATTTTAGCCCAAATTGATAAATTTCCAACAAGTTCTAAGCGTTACTCGGTAAAAAACTTTATGAACTATATGGACTTTATGGTAGTAATTGAACTTTACTCGTCAAAAAGATAGCTAAGAAGTTGTTCGTTTATTTTTGTCATACTACTTATCAAATAATATTCACCTCTGCCGTCAACTCAATCCCAAATTTCTTTTTCACAGAAGCAATAATAGCAAAAGCTAATTGTTTCACCTCTGCCCCTGTAGCATTCCCATAATTCACCAAAACCAAAGCTTGCTTAGCATGTGCGCCTGTATTGCCAATTTTTTTACCTTTCCAACCATCTTGTTCAATCAACCAACCAGCAGGGACTTTGACTTTTCCGTTGGGTAACTCGTAAAAAACAATGTTTGGAAATTTGGTTTGCAAGGCATCAAATTGCGTTCGAGGAATTTCTGGATTTTTGAAAAAACTACCAGAGTTGCCCAATACTGCGGGGTCAGGTAATTTGCTGGAGCGAATAGCAATAATGGCGTCACTCAAATCTTTTATGCTTGGCTTTTTAATGCTTTTTTTAGCCAACTGTGTTTTAATAGCTCCATAATTCATATTTAATTGATGGTGCTTTTTAGTGAGTTGTAAAAAAACTTTGGTAATAAAATACTGTCCCTTTAATCCTGTTTTAAACAGACTATCTCGATACCCAAATTGACAAGCTTTTTTACTAAAAGTTTTTTTACGTCTTGTCGCTAAATTAATGGCTTCTAATTTAACAAAAACATCTTTTAATTCTACGCCATAAGCGCCAATATTCTGAATGGGGGAGGCGCCAACCGTCCCTGGAATTAAAGACAAATTTTCAATACCACCATAATTATGCGCAATTGCCCAAAGGACTAATTCATGCCAATTTTCGCCACCACCAATACTAAGAATGACTTTTTCTGCTGTTTCTTCAACAATCTCAATTCCTTTGATTTCATTTTTAATCACTAAGCCAGCAATATCTTGAGTCAATAGCATATTGCTACCGCCGCCTAAGATAAAAGTAGATTCATAAGGTAATTTTAATCCTTGTTTTAAGTCGGCAACAGATTGGACTTTGAGCAGGTTTGCTGCTTTAGTAT
Organism: uncultured Saprospiraceae bacterium; assembly: GCA_964644655.1. Lineage (GTDB taxonomy): Bacteria > Bacteroidota > Bacteroidia > Chitinophagales > Saprospiraceae > JAFMDF01. The sequence goes on from CAZXYA010000009.1 coordinate 11,219, forward strand.
CAAGTCCAAAAGTATTATAAGATTTGAGGGAGTAGTTTTTTAGTATAACCATGTAGGGATTTGACAGGTAGGTTTCTTATACTAGTGCTTC
>CAZXYA010000009.1:11319-42644 GCA_964644655.1 uncultured Saprospiraceae bacterium
CAGAACTTGAAGTTCTGGAAGCACTAAATTAGCATCAATTTTAATTTAAGCTAGCTTCTCATTTTCTCTAAAAAACACTAAAAATATTAAGAGTACTGCCACCGCCAATCCTGCTGGTATCAGCCAAATTTGAGTCCAATCATGTCCTACCGCTGCACCGTTTTCCATAATGGTATAATTATTTACAATTTGGCCAGCGATAATAGCCCCAAGATACATTCCAATACCATAAGTCGCCAAAGTAATCAAGCCTTGCGCACTTGCTCGAACCTCTTCCGGTGCTTCATTATCGACATAAATCTGACCAGTCACAAAGAAAAAGTCATAGCAGATGCCATGTAATAAAATACCTGTATAAAACATCCAAACCATGGTCTGATTATCGCCATAAGCGAATAAGACATATCTAAAAATCCAAGCTAGAATCCCCACTAAAATCATTTTTTTAACCCCCAATCGACTAAAGAAAAAAGGCATTAATAGCATGAAAATAATTTCAGAAGCTTGTCCCAGCGTCATTTTAGCAGCAGCAAATTCCATTCCTGCTTCATTCAAAAAATTATTAGCAAAAGCAAAATAAAAATTTAAGGGAATAGACACTAAAAAAGAACTAATTACCAAAACGGCAAAATTTCGATTCTTCATTAGTTTTAGCGCATCTAATCCTAGAAGTTTACCAACATTAATGGGTTGCCCCTTACTTTCTGAAGGCGTATTTGGCAATGTAAAGCAATATAAACCTGTAACTAGGGAAGCAATTGCGGCTACTACAAATTGATTGCTAGAAGCTTCAAATTTAGCAAAGCTAATAATCAATCCTGCCACTATCCATCCAATGGTGCCAAGCACTCGAATGCCAGGAAACTCTTTTTCTGGGCTAGACATTTGATAAAAGGAAACGGCATTGGTTAATGCCAAAGTGGGCATATAAAAAATAGAATAAAGGAGCAAAACCCAATAAAAAGTATCAGGGTCGCTAACTGAAGATATGTAATACAAAATACCTGCGCCAATAACATGTGATACCGCCAATACTCTTTGTGCTTCAAAAAAACGGTCTGCGATAATGCCTACAAACAGCGGGGCTATAATAGCTGCAAGGCTAATCGTGCTAAAAATACCGCCAATAACAGCACCATCATAACCTAAATTTTGAGATAAATAATTACCAACCGTTGCATACCAACATCCCCACACAAAAAATTGAAGAAACATCATAATCGATAACTGTACTCTAATACTGGTTTTCATCTTATACTTTTTTGATAATTGAAAAGGAAAACGAAAGATAGGAAAAAATCCCATTTGGCAATTGATACTTGCTAAATTAATCTTTTTAAATGGCTAATATGTCTTCCTATTATTGTGTTTTAAACGCCCTAAAAAATATTTTAAGCGCAGCTTCTACTGTAAAAACATTTCTTTTGCCTACTTTTGCAGCGATTTTGGTTGTGTGCTATACCTTATAGTAGGTAAAAGCATCCATTAATAGGGAATCTTGTGGAATTCAAGAACTGTACCCGCAGCTGTAAGCTTTGGTAATTTTTAATCTAAAATGCCACTATTTTTAAATGGGAAGGCAGATTAAAGAGAAGTAAGTCAGAAGACCTGCCAGAATTGTATTTACTCTTGCTTTCGGGATTAAAAGCGAATAGAGTTAGTTACACATAATCGCCAAATTTATTTTGGCCGATTCTTTTATGCTATTTAATTAGCCAAAACTTGTTCTGTAACTTACCTCAATTTACCGCTACTTTTCAGGGTATTTTCAATCGGGGTTTTGATCAGAATAAATTTGGCAATTACTCTATCCCTTACCCGAAACGATTTTTTTTAATTAAATCGTTTTTGATGAAAAAATTTCACCTTTCTTTTCTTTTTGTTTTCTTGATTACTTTTTCTTTTGCTCAAAGTATTATTGATTTTGAAGAGTTCGACCTACCTGTAGATACTTTCTTAAATAATGCAACTCCAATGACCCGCTTTCAAAGTGGAGCTGTTTTTTTCCCAAATGTATTTAATCCAGATTTTGGCGGTTTTTGGGAAAGTGGTTGGGCTATTTCTACCGTACGAGACGATACAACTTCTGGCTTCACTAATTTGTATGGGGTTATTACGGGGAGTGGTGCAGGAGTCGGAGGAAGTTCAAGAACTTTTGCAGTTGGGCAGCAAAATTCGATAATTAATTTGAGTGGTGATGCCTTAGGAAAAGTAGTCAACGGGCTCTATATCACCAATACTACTTTTGCCCACAACAGTATGCGAGATGGCGATGATTTTGCCAAGCAATTTGGTGGGGAAGATGGCACCGATCCTGACTTTTTTAAACTAGAAATTCAGAAGTATTCTAATGGTCAATTAGCCCCTCAAATTGTAGAATTTTATTTGGCTGATTTCCGTTCAGATGATAGTAATGAAGATTTTATTGTCAATGAGTGGCAATGGGTAGATTTAACAAGTTTAGGCAATGTGGATAGTTTGCAATTCACTATGAGTTCGAGTGATGTTGGCGCTAATGGGATTAATACGCCACTATTTTTTGCAATCGATAACTTAGAGGTCAGCAATGACATTTCAACGAATACTGAAAATGTTAACTTAACAAATACGCAAATAACATTCTATCCCAATCCCGCCATTAATGAAATCATTATTGATGCTAAAGAAGAAGGGATAGCAGGGACGCTACAAATTTTTGATATGCTAGGCAGGTCTTTAATTCAACAAGCTTTTGGTAATAATCAACAAAGAATAGATATTGCTAGGTTAGAAAGAGGGACTTACATTTTACAAATCACAACCACAGAAGGGAAGTATTTTTCTAGTACATTTTTGAAGCAGTAAGTACTGTGGCAAAAATTGGATAGATACAAAATTGTTAACTTAATTAAAGCATCAGATAAATAATTGATAAAATCCGTTGCTAAGTTTTTTAGCAACGGATTAATAGTAGCAAAGCATGCCTGCCGCAAGCAGGGATTTGACGAGCTAGACGATATTTTAATGAAAAAGAACTGGCAATATATTGCTTTTTTACGTTTTAACAGACTATTAAAGTTTTTAATAAAAATCTTAAATTAACTTTCTTAGAAGTATAACTACCTGACTATCAATGTTAAATTAATTTAAGGTCTTAACATTTCCTTTAAAAACTACAAAAACGGGTTAAATTACTTTAATCCAAATTTCATCTATTCCTTTATACTAAATTAACCACTATTTTGCAATTGATTAACTAAAAGTAGTATTAAAGAATACCACTTTTATATACAGCATTGACCAGAGTGGTTGTTGAAACTTAGCACTATTTTTTTAACCATCAGGTAATTATCAAGCTCTTATACGCTACGTTACGACAACCACTTTTTTATTTTTCCTGTTCCCTAACCCCATAATTAATTCCTTACCTTCTCCCATTCCCAGGCTGTTCGCATAATGTCATCAATATTTCTTTTGGGTTGCCAACCTAGTAATTTTGCAGCTTTTGTATAATTTGCATAGATGGCAACAACATCTCCTGATCGTCTTGGGCCTAATTCATAATTCAGCTTTAGTTTATTCACCTTTTCAAAAGCAGCAATTGCCTCTAATACCGAAACCCCCGCACCTATTCCTAAATTAAATACCTCTGAATTTTTTTCATTTTTCCCTTTGATTACAAATTCCATCGCTTTGGTATGAGCATTGGCTAAATCCATTACATGGATATAATCTCTTATACAACTACCATCTCTAGTTTCATAATCTGTTCCGAATACTGTAAAATTTTTACGACTACCAATGGCGGTCCCTGTAATTACAGGGACTAGATTACTCGCATTATTTGTTGGGGACTCTCCAATAATAGCACTTTCATGAGCGCCTGCTGGATTAAAATATCTTAGAGATATGCAATTAAAATCGGTATATTTTTTAGCAAAATCTTGTAAGATATGTTCGCCCATTTGCTTGGTACGAGCATACGGGCTTTCGGCTTCTTTAAAAGGCGTATCTTCTGTAACAGGCAAAGTATCTGCATTCCCGTAAGCAGAACAAGAGGAAGAGAAAATTAAATTTTTAACCTTGAATGTTTTCATACATTCCAAGACATTCAATAAACTACCTAGGTTATTTTGAAAATAGAGCAAAGGTTTTTCTACCGATTCTCCAACTGCTTTTAAGGCAGCAAAATGTATAATTCCTACAATGTCTGGATGGTCTATAAAAACCTGTTTAGTCGCTGCTAAATCACATAGATTAACCGCATAATTCTTCACTCGTTTTTGAGTAATTTGTTCAATACCTCCTAAAACAGAAGGCGCTGAATTATAATGATTATCTATTGAAATAACTTCAAAGCCGTTGTCTATTAAATCGACAAGGGTATGGCTTCCTATGTATCCACAACCGCCTGTCACTAAAATTTTTGCCATGATTAATTTAGATTTATTGTTACTTTGTATATATATAAAGAATAAAGGATTGAAAAGGCAATATTTTTATAGTTGATTATTATGCAATCCAATTTCTATTTAATTCAACACAAAAATAAGCGTATATTTCACACTTATTTTAATAATAAACATCAAATTTTCGTCCCCCGGATATAAATTGGACGTTTGATTTATAAAGTATCGAGCATCCAGCATCCAGCATCTAGTATCTAGTATCTAGTATCTAGTATCTAGTATCTAGTATCGAGCATCTAGTATCTAGTATCTAGTATCTAGTATCGAGCATCTAGTATCTAGTATCTAGTATTATTCAAAATTAATCCTCCAACACTCATTATAATGAAAATAGGTTTATTTTTTGGTTCTTTTAATCCCATTCATGTTGGACATTTAATTATTGCCAATTATATGGCTATTCATACGGACTTAAAGGAAGTTTGGTTAGTGGTTTCTCCTCAAAATCCGTTAAAGCAGAAAACATCTTTAGCAAGAGATTACGACCGCTTGCACTTAGCTCGATTGGCGATAGAGGATAATTCAAAATTAAAAGCGTCGAATATTGAATTTGATTTACCTAAACCATCTTATACGGTAGATACTTTGGCTTATATCAAAGAAAAACATCCTAGCAAAGAGTTTGTCTTAATAATGGGTGGAGATAATTTAGGCACGTTTCATAAGTGGAAAAATTATGAAACGATTTTGAAAAACCATCAAGTTTATGTCTATAGCCGTCCTAAATACGAATTAGGACCATTGGCGAACCACGAAAACGTGGCTTTATTTGAAGCACCTTTGATGGATATTTCAGCAAGTTATATCCGTAAATGCATTAAGGAAGGAAAATCTGTAGAATATTTGGTAACGCCTCCTGTTTTTGAGTATTTAGAAACAAGTAGGTTATATAAATAAATAATGGAAGACGGTATCTTTGCAATATTGAAGTAGTATATAAATACCTAATATTAAATAATCGACATTATTGAAAGGGTAATGAATATAATAAGTTAGGAACGGTTCAAAAATAACTTTACATTTTAGAATTGCAACTTACTGATTATCAGTAGTGTTTTTAATTTTAATTGTCATTTTAATTTTAATTCATTCCTTAATGAGTTTTATGAGAACAAAAGAGGATTATCTAAGCCTCATTACCTTATAATTCTCATCAACTCATTGTACTATCAAGGTGTCAATTATTTAGGAAGAGGTACTTATGTGAATACTGCTATTGAAAAATAACAAACATAACAAAATTTTGAAGTCAAAAATAATCATCGGTACAAGAGGTAGTAAATTAGCACTTTGGCAAGCACATTTCACTAAAGGTAATTTAGAAAAAATGGGCATTGAAGTCGAGATAAAAATTATCAAGACAAGAGGAGATAAAATCCAACATTTAAGTTTTGATAAAATAGAAGGTAAGGGCTTTTTTACGAAGGAACTAGAAGACGCTTTATTAAATGGACAAGTAGATTTAGCCGTTCATTCAATGAAAGATTTACCAACGGAATCTCCCGAAGGTTTGTCGATTGCAGGGGTGTCTTATCGAGAAAACCCTGCGGATTGGTTGGTTATCAATAAAGGGCAAGAAGATTCAAGCAAAGTTTATCAACTTAAAGAAAATGCCATCGTAGGGACTTCTTCTGCTCGCCGGAAGGCTATTTTATTAGATATTCGATCAGATATTACGTTAAAAGATATTCGAGGAAATGTCCCTACTCGCTTGCAAAAATTGAAAGATGGACAATTTGATGCCATTGTATTAGCCGCAGCAGGATTAACGAGATTAGATTTAGATATGTCGGATTTTGTAGTGGTTAAATTAAATACTAAAGAATTTGTTCCCGCCCCTGCACAAGGAGTTTTAGCTTACCAAACTTGTACGGCAGATATCGAAACTAGAAAGATTATTAAGCGATTGCATCATTCAGAAGTAGCAGCGGTGACGAATATTGAAAGAAAAGTCTTGAATTTATTAGGAGGAGGCTGTCATATGCCTTTAGGCGTTTATTGCGAATTAGACGAAAATGGTTATTACCATGTATGGGCTGCCAAAGCAGCTACTTGGGATGGGCCTGTCAAACGAGTTCGGATGTCTTCTGGTACTAGTTTTGAATTAGCAGAACAGGTTTTAGCCGAATTGAATAATAGAGCGTCAGATTAAAAAATGATAATTATCCTCCGAAAAAATCGGAGCAGGCTGTGTTAAATAGTAAAGGATTTTCATGAAAATAAATAAATGAGCCTAACTACCCTCCATACTTTTGCTATTTATTGGATAATAATTGCACTCATTTTAGTACCAATTCAATTGAAAATTATTGCGCCTTATGGCAAACATGTCAGCAATAAATGGGGCTTAATGATTGATAATAAATTAGCTTGGGTACTTATGGAAATTGTTTCGCCATTAGTCTTACTCTATTTTCTTTTGGGGTATCAAGCCCCTAATTTTCCTACCTTATTTATAGCAGGACTTTGGTTAGCACATTATCTCCATCGAAGTCTCATTTTTCCTTTTAGGCTTAAGACAAAAGGGAAAAAAATGCCTTTCTTAATTGCGCTTTCTGCTATTTTTTTTAATAGTATTAATGCTGGATTAAATGGGTATTATCTAGGCAAATTTGGAAGTGTTTATACGATAGACTGGCTACTTGATTATAGATTTATTATTGGATTAAGTCTGTTTTTAATAGGTGCAATCATCAATATTCAATCAGATAATATTTTGCTAAAACTAAGAAAACCTGGAGAGCAGGGATATAAAATCCCTAAAGGAGGTTTATTCAATTATATTTCTTGTCCAAATCATTTTGGAGAGATAATAGAGTGGATAGGGTTTGCCATTTTATGCTGGAATTTACCCGCATTATCTTTTGCTCTTTGGACTGCCGCTAATTTAATTCCAAGAGCTTTGGCGCATCATCGATGGTATCAACAAAATTTTGCCAACTATCCTACTCAAAGAAAGGCTATATTACCCTTTGTTTTTTAATGCACTTCATCAGGTTAGGAAGTATAGGAGCAAAAGACGCTTTCAAAAAGTTCAATTCTTACCCTGATGAAGTATAAAATTGTAGGAGAGGAATAAGGCTAATCCAATACTTAGCGGTATGCCTAATAGAAGGGAATAAGACCAATTATACTCTTGAAAGACAATCGGTTTCATATTACCATAAGCCACATAACCCGACCAAAAAAATGGATGATTAGTCATTCTATAAGTTGCTATAAATTCTTTTTTGGCATTCCATAAAGCTTCGTCCTTAGGTTGTCCAGCTTTTAAATTTTTATAAAAAATCGGCATAAAATTAGCGGTCGAATTATCACTTACTCGCCAAAGGGTAGTCACCATACTTTTTGCCCCTGCATAAGAAAAACCTTTACCAATACCAACAATCCCTTCCCCTCTTTTTATTTCTCCAAGACCTGTTTCGCAGGCACTTAAAACGACTAGTTCCGCAGGTATTTTTAAGTTAAATAGAGCTCTAACATATAAGAAACGGTTTTCCTTTTTAGCTCCTGTTTCAGCAAAAACTAAGTAGGAATAATCCCCTGCTTCATCATTCGATTTCCCATGCGTGGCTAAGTGTAACACTTTTCCTTTCTGAATGTATTGTAAGAATGCTTGTTTGGTAGCTGCTAGTCCAGTAATTACTTTCCCACCGATATAGTTTTTTATATTTTCTACTTCTTCTCGATTATATTTAAGTGGGCCTAAACCTTCTCTGAAATAGGCTATACTATTAAAGCTATCCGAAGTAGGTTTAAAAATAGGAGCAATGCCCACGAAGTTCTCATCAAAAGAAGCTGATTTTGTGTTGTACAATTCGTTAAGCCATTTTGCCGAGTGCGCATAGCTAATAGAGTAATCTTCCAATAAATAACGAGTACCTTGCTTGTCTAGATTTTGTGGCAATTCTTTTATTAATGCATCAAAAGGTATATATCCTATACTTCCATCCGTCACAATGATAACTTTTCCAGATAAATCTTTTTCTAATGGTTGTATCAATACTTTATAAAGCTCAAAACCTAATTGGTGCGTGACAGCAATTAAAGAATCGTTTCTCTGGGTGTTAACCAAGTCCGAAATTGGCCTATAGTTATAGATACTTTTTCGAAAATGGTTGATTTTACTTTCTAAAGCATCCTTGTTTTGGAGGAAATGATAAGTCTTAAAGGTATCTCTATTAATCAGATAAACGTATAAGATACTATCAGTTAACGTATATTCAATTAGCGATTGATTTTCTAATAGAATATTGTCTTGAATATTTTTAACGGTACTGTTGGTAGGCTTAAATTTTAATTGTTGATACCGAGGATAATTTGTTTCTATTTCGTTAATCAAATACTCATAATCTTGCTTCAAATTGAAAATATCATTATTTAATTGTCCAATTAATTTATCATTTTTAACTACTTGTTCATTTTCTTCATATCGTACTGTTTCCAAATAAGTAATATTTGATTTCAAAAGATTTTCTTTTTCCCTAGTAAGTTGCGGTATACCTGAGGTAGAAAAAGCCTTATTCGTGTTTATTGTCTCAAATAAAGTTAAGTTCTTACTTTGTTCAGAAATAGAAAATGCTTCTGAAAGAAAGGATGTCCGTTGGGTTTGTTGAAACAAATAATGTTTCACTTCTATTCCTTTTTGAAATACTTCATAATAATTAGTTGTTAGACTTTCTTTAGCACTCTGTTCTTGGTATTTTGAAAGTAAATAATTAATTAAATCAATGTTATTAGACAATAGCTTATCCGCCTTATGCATCAACTCCAGATCTGTTTTCTTTTTTCCTTGTTGAAAGAAATTTTCTGCGGTCCAATAATTTAAATATACTCGATTAGTCAATTGTCGTAACCCTACTTTTTCTCTCGTAATATGTCCTTTAATTACTGTTTTTGCTTCAGCAAAATAAGTCGTTGACTTATCAAAATCTTCTAAATTCAAATAACAGATAGCTTTCGCCATATTAGCGTAGAACTGGAAATAAAATTGAAAAGTATTGATAGTTTCTGCTTTGTGAAGATAGGAAAGTGCTGTTTTATAATCCTTAACTTCTAAAATTAAATGGTCTATAATTGATACGTAACACAATACAATGTCATATTCGTAGCTAGATTTATCTGATTCCAAACCATTTAAGGCAATTTGAAAATGCTTCCAAGCTATGTCATGATTATTCTCCTTTGATTCCTTTTCTCCCTTTCTTCTGTGAATTTCAAATTGAAAAAAATTATCCTTAGGATTGGTTATTCTAGCTTGGTCGAAATTAAAAAAGGATTCTTTATATTTCTTCAAAAAATGATAAGCATCGCCAATATAATAATAGAGGTTTGCTTCTTGTTTTATCTCTTTTGGATACAACTGCTGGCAAAAATGGAGGGCTCTTTTGTAATAAGTAATAGCTTTATGATGATCTGCAATTGTTCTATAGAGTTTCCCTATTGAAAGATAATGATTAACAATTTCAGTTGTATCAATTGGCGTTTCTTTAAGTTTTATATCGAGATTTTTTTGGGCATACTTTATCCCCAAATCGTAGTTGCCTATAGTTTTGTAGTTTAGACTTAATTGATCATAAAACTTAATTAGTAATGGATAGTTGGGGGGGGAGTCTAACTCTAAAAGAGCTACTCCTTTTTGAAATGATTTATTAGAAGATATTAATAATTTTCTAGCCTGTGCATTCAATCCAATTAAATAATGTAAGTTGGATATTTTACTGCCTTCCTTGCAAATGTTTAATGCCTTTTGATAGTAACTCAATGCTTCATCATGCCTTTCTAAAATAGTTAATGCTTGACCGTTTACGATATAAGCATTAGTCAAAAAAAATTTATCAATACTATCCTCTTTTAGGGGAGCAATAGCTTTATTAATCCATTCCAATGCTTCTGTGGCTTTCGCAGTCTTAAAATGATAAGCGCCTTTTAAATAATTTAATTTAGCAACCTCTAGCCTATTTTCTTCTTGTATGTTTTGTTCAATGGTTATTATTACATTTTTTAGTACCTCCGTCTTATTCGAATCGATATATTCTTGTGCTATCGAAAACTGTTGATTAAGCAATATTTGACTTGTTTGGGCTAGGGTAATTCCTAAACTCCAAACAAGAAAAAGGACGAAAAAAGATACCTTTATTAATGGTACTTTCATTTTCATATTAAACAGGAAATTCATAACCTACATAAATTTGGGTTAGGCATTTTTTCTCTATCCCAGTTTTTAGCCGCCAAAGGCGGCGTTTTTAAAAAGTGTAAGGTAGAGAAGGCCTTTTTATTTTTAACGGAGCTAAAAATAAAAAGGGCAAGCCAAATCCGTAGATTATTTTTTGCTAAAGCCCTAACACATCAAAGCCGTTACCATAATAATGAAATGAATAAATGAGTAAATTTTGGGACTCCCTCACATTTAATCATTTATTCATTCACTCTTTTTCTCATTTCTTGCCAAAATCTGTCCCGAGCATCGGGAAATCGCAAGATTTATTTGGTAACAAACTAAATTTGATAAAATAGCTAATGTAGTAAATTAGAAGGGAAAGGCAAAACAAAAATGTTTATTATCAAATATTCAAAATAAATTCTATAGAAAATAAAGAAGAAAGAGAAGCCATGATGCATAAATAAAAACTTACCTTTGAGTTATTTCTTTTATATTAAAAAAATCATATACAATGCGAATTCCAAAATGGTTAAAATGGGTATTGGGTATTATTGGTGTCCTAGCCTTAGGACTCTTTATTTTTATAAAAATGGCTAGTGAATCAATGCCCGAAGGAACGACTGGTGCAGAAGCAGATGCACTCGCCAATAAAGTATTAGCTGCTATAGATAAACCCGCTTGGGATACAACAGGCGTGGTTCAATGGACATTTAGAGGTGCTCATGATTTTTTATGGGACAAAAATAGAAATTTAGTAAAAGTAAACTGGGGTGAAAATGAAGTCTTATTAAACCCTAATGAAATTGACGGGAAAGCCTGGACCAATGGTACTGAAATAACAGGAGATGCTGGAGATAAATTAGTAAAAACGGCATGGAGTCATTTTTGTAATGATGCTTTTTGGTTAAATGCGCCTGCTAAAGTCTTTGATGTAGGTACAGAAAGAAGAATTGTCAATTTAGAAGATGGCAAAAAAGGCTTATTAATTACTTACAAAACAGGTGGAGTCACGCCAGGCGATTCTTACTTATGGATGGTAGATGATAAAGGCTTACCTACCAGTTATAAAATGTGGACCTCGATTATACCTATCGGTGGCGTGGCAGCTACTTGGGAAAATTGGGTGACATTACCTACAGGAGCAAAAATTGCAACCAATCATGTTGCAAGTGTTGGCGAAATTCCAATTACTAATTTAAAAGGTGCTAAAGACATGGCTACTTTTGGTTTATCAAGTGATCCATTTCAGCCAATTTTGTAAAAGAACTAGCTAACCCTTCATTTTTAAGAAACATTCAAGTACTAAAATAAGTATATCAGCCGACAAGTTAATTACAAATTAAGCGGATAAGAGCAACTATTTATGCATAAAAGCAACTAATCTTCCATAAGTAAATAGTTGCTAAAGTGCTTCCAGAATTTGAAGTTTTGGAAGCACTTATCATAAAAAGCCTTTTAGTTTTATTTAGAACTCCCGTATTTTATGAGACAATTCAGTCTATTATTTTTCCTTGGTTTTTATACTTCCATAAGCTTATTGGCACAAAATGAAAAAGGAACATTCTCTGGTAGTTTTCAAGCGAACGCTAATATCTTTCTTAGAGATTCTGCTATTGGTGCAATCAATACGCCACAGTATGACCACCAATTATACAGTGCAGATGCTTGGTTACAGCTAAATTATAATTATAGTGGGTTTGATGTTGGGCTTAGATTTGACTTGTTTAATAACTCCAATTTATTAAACCCGCAGGGTTCTTTTACAGCCGAAGGTATTGGTCGATGGTATATCAAAAAGAAAATTGATAAATTGAGTTTAGCGGGGGGCTATTTATATGACCAAATTGGTAGCGGTATCATTTTTAGAGCTTACGAAGAAAGGCCCTTATTAATTGATAATGCACTTTTAGGTATTCGGCTAGGATATGACTTAGGAGAAAATTGGCAAATCAAAGGATTAACGGGTCGCCAAAAACAGCAGTTCGATATTTTTAATCCAGTAATCAAAGCTTTTAGTATTGATGGATTTATTGCTGAGGAAGAAAGTAATTGGTCTTTGACACCCGGTTTTGGTGTGGTGAATCGAACCTATGACGATGAAACCATGCAACGAATTGTAAGCACCGTTTCAACTTTTTCTGTTACTGATAGTATTGCTCCTAGTTTTAATACTTATGCATTTACACTGTATAATACGTTAACCGTCGGCAATGTAAGTTGGTATGCCGAAGCTGCATGGAAAACGGAAGATGTATTTTTTAATCCTTTTGCTACTAAAACTAATAGAGATGGGAGTACCTCTCTTGGGCAGTTAGTCAATGAAAATGGGTCGATTTACTATTCCTCCTTGAGTTTTGCAGGCAAAAACTTTGGGATAACACTAGAAGGAAAGCGTGCTGAAAATTTCACTTTTCGAACCACTCCATTTGTTTCTTTAAATAGAGGGATGATTAATTTTTTACCGCCCTTGTCTCGATTTAACACTTATCGTTTGACCAGTAGATATACCCCTGCCGTCCAAGAATTAGGGGAACAAGCCATAAAAATTGATGTTAAATTTCGACCTAAAAAGAATATTGGGGTTGAACTAACTTTTTCAAATATTACTGACTTAGATAATAATTTATTGTATCGAGAAGGCTATTCAGAAATCCAAATCAAAAAAAGAAAGAAATTTATTCTAACGGCAGGTTTACAGTTCCAACAATATAATCAAGAAATTTTTGAGACAAAACCTGGTGTGCCAATAGTTGAAACCCTTATTCCATTTATAGATTATTTATATAAAATCGACCGCAAAAAAAGTATTCGATTTGAATTACAATATATGAATACGGATGAGGATTTTGGCAGTTGGGTATTTGGATTAGCAGAATATTCCATTGCCCCCAAATGGACTTTTACTCTATCTGATATGTATAATATTGACCCTACAATGACAGATAAAATACATTATCCAAGATTCGATATTTTTTATACCATTAAGTCTAATCGTTTTTCAATAAGCTATGTTAAGCAAGTAGAAGGCGTTGTTTGTTCTGGGGGTATTTGTCGATTAGAACCTGCTTTTAGTGGTTTTCGATTTACGGCAAACTCGATTTTTTAATTATTTTAGTGCTTCCAGAACTTAAGGTTCTGGAAGCACTCTGCAAAAATGTCCTCTCATTTCTCCATAAAATAAAACCTCATGGTTTCCCACAACATTAAATATTGCTTCTTTTTTATCCTAGCCTATTATTTAACCGCATGTACGGAGAATAAACCCATTATTCCTTGCCTAAGCTGTGAAGGAACAACTACACCCGTAAACCCAACAACAGTTGTCAAAAAAGTATTGATGGAAGAATTTACAGGAGTGAGGTGTGTGAATTGTCCTCAAGCAAAACTAGAGATTGATAATTTACAGTCGGAAGCCCTTTTTGGGGAAGATTTTATTGCGGTTTCTTACCATGCAGGTTTTTTCTCTCGACCTTATAGTGATAGTAAAAATGATTATAGAACAGCGGAAGGAGATGCTATTATAGGTTTTTTAGACGAACCCATAGGTTTTCCTTCAGGCGTAATAAATAGAAAACAGTTTTCTGGGGAAGATGATTTACAGATAGAAGCGTTCGCTACTTGGGGTGGCTTTGTTGGTCAAGAATTAGAGGAGGCAGCAGTAATGTCACTAGAGTTAGAAACGACTTATAATGCTACTAATAGAATTTTAAATGTCTCTGTTGCAATTATACCTACCCAAAATATTTCGGCTGCTTTAAATCTAAGTGTATTAATCACGGAAGATGATATTATAGATGTGCAATTAACTCCTGATGGGATCATTGATGATTACGCTCAATCCCATCTTTTCCGAACAATGATTACCAATACTTTTGGCAACCCTATCAATGAAGCATTAATCACAAATCAGCCCATTTCTTCTATTTTTTCCTTTACTTTGCCTGATGAATGGGTCGCTGAAAACTGTAAAGTCATTGCTTTTGTGCACCATGCAGACCAAAGCAAGGAAATTTTACAAGCAGAAGAAGTTGCCTTAATTAAATAATATCAGTTTTCAGTTATCAGTTATCAGTTGCCAATTATTTCGAACTAGCAATTGATAACTGACAATTGATAACTGACAACCGAATAATCCAAATGCCTGTTTACTGGCTTGCCAAAGACGACTTATCCTTCCCGCCTGCTGACTTAGCTAATGAAGATGGTATTCTAGCTTTAGGAGGAGATTTATCTGTACCTCGATTAATTGAGGCTTATCAAAGTGGTATCTTTCCTTGGTTTAATGAACATGACCCTTTTATCTGGTGGTCGCCTGACCCTAGATTTGTATTGTATCCAGAAGATTTGAAAGTCGCCAAAAGTATGCGGTCTTATTTTAATCAAAAAAAATTTCAGGTAAGCGTCGATCAGAAATTTGAAACCGTCATGCGCAACTGCCAACAAGCAAAACGAGCGGGACAGGGTGGTGGCACATGGATAACAGAAAGCATGATTCAAGGCTATGTCGATTTGCATCATGCAGGGTATGCACATTCCGTCGAAGTATGGAGGGGAGAGGAATTGGTGGGTGGTCTATATGGTGTTGCTTTAGGAAAAGTTTTTTTCGGCGAATCTATGTTTTCTAGAGCGAGTAATGCTTCTAAATTTGGCTTTATTTCTTTAGTTAGAGCCTTAATTAAACTAGATTTTGATTTAATTGATTGTCAGCAAAAAACACAATATTTAGGTAGCTTAGGGGCTAAAGAAATTCCTAGGAAGGACTTCTTACAACATTTAGCATTGAATAAACAAAAATCAACTGCTAGAGGAAATTGGAGTGATTTGCTAGAATTATAAAAATCGTTCCCTTAAAAAATCCCTTTTCGAGGGAACAGATGCGTCAAGAACATTGGATGCCCAATTCTATTATTATAAGAATGATCGAAAAAAAGCAATGGGCGTTTTTTTGAAAAGACCAACTCTTTATCAAACGCCTTTTTATCAAGAAAACTCAAGCTAAAATGAATATCAAAAGAGAAATGGAAGAACTTTTATAAAGTTGCCACATGGTTATTTTATTAATTCTTCGCTTACCTCCCAAAGTTTTTTTGCTAAAGCGGTATCATTGGCTATCGCTGCTGGAGAGACAGGTTTTTGTTTATCAAAATACAGCCCATTTGTAACTAATGCCTCAGGAGAAGTTGCTAAATGAACGGATGTTTTTGCTCCTTTTGTTGGGCTTAGCATGATCGGCGAAAGGACTTTCCATAATACTCGCCATAATGCTTTATTATCGTTTTTACCTGCAATCTCCGTCCCAACTACCCCAGGATGTAAAGCATGGCTACAAATTTTAGGATATCGCTTGATTAATTCTTTAGTGAAAAGAATATTTGCCAATTTTGATTGCCCATATGCTGCCATACCACTATATCGTTCGGCTCCGACTTCTCCTTTGAAGGTATTAAAGTTGATTTTTCCTCGATAATGTGCTTTTGAGCTGACATTAACAACTCTCGGACCCTTTGATTTTTCTAATAAATCAAGTAAGGAAGTAGTTAAGAGAAAATGCCCTAAATGATTGACGCCAATTTGCAACTCAAATCCATCTTCAGTAAACTGCAGTTTATCCGTAACTAATCCTGCATTATTAATCAAGATATCTAGCTGTCCAAATTCTTCTCGATAATTTTTAGCACATTTTCTAACAGAATCAAAACTAGCCAAATCACAAGTTAAACTATAAACAGCCTCATTTTTACTCGCCGCTTTTATTTCAGCAACTGCCTTTTTCGCCTTCGCCTTATTTCGACAAGCAATAATAATCTTTCCTCCCTTTTTAGCTAAGGCTATTGCTGTAGCTTTACCGATTCCTGCATTGCCTCCTGTAATTAATATATATTGCATCGTTTTCTAATAATTTTTTAAACCAAAAATTTATCTACAAAATCTTTTAAAGCTGATTTATCTACTTCATGTTTGCCCTCAAAAGTATGTGTTTGACAGGTCAGTCCTTTTTCTTTAATCGTATCATAACACCATTTGACTCTTTTTTCTGATAAAAAAGGATCTTGGGTGCCATAAGCAAAGTATAATTGTTTATCTGCCCAATAGCCTTCTTTTTTATGGTAGGGAATATCCTCTGGTATAGAGCCCGACCACATAATGAGGTTATGGAATTTGGGAAATTCTCGTAATATCCACCGAACCTGTGTCGCACAACCTTGTGAAAACCCTAATAGATTTATCGTGACGTTTTCACTTAATTGAGGAATAAACGATTCATAGACTTGCTGCATATAATTAGAGAAATCCAATATTTCGTCTAAACGATCCCCCTTGGTCATCCAAGAAGAAACAACTTCTCCTGTAAAGCCTCCCCAATAAAATCGAGACAAACCTTCTGGTGCAATAATTAAGGTTTCACCATCATCCAATTGTTCAAATCTGTGAATAAACCTACTAGCCAACTGTCCATAACCATGCGCCACTATCCATACTTTTTTGATGTGTTTCCCCTCCGTACCAATTGTATAAACATGCGCTGTTCGAGTTGCTGAAAATTTATGATGTGTTGCCATTGGCTAAAGGTAAGCAACGTTTAGTAATTAATGTAGAAAGAAGTAGTGAAAATGAAAAAATAGGTAGGTAAATAAAAATACCCCGACGGACAAACTTGTATTTCATAGTGTTGTAACACAAGGTTGTTTACTAGTCCGTTGAGGTATCGAGATGTCCTTAAATCGGTTATTTGTAGGATGGTATAGAAACAGTACCAATATTCCTACAAGGATGGCCTTTCTTTAATGATCTTATGCATGATAAGAAAGCCACTATATGATAAGCATCATAGTCTTGATATATTATGCTGTGAAAATAAATGCCAACAATGTATCTGAGATTAGAATATATCTTTTGAAGATATAGAAATGTTCTGAAGGGAAAGATGTAATTTGATAGGTTTAGTTCCTTTGTGATGCGAATTTAGAAATAAAATTGAAACTCTCCATATATTTTCAATAAAATATTAAAAAAATATTCATTTTTACCTTGTCACAATATTTGTTTAAAAAAAATTAATTAAATAAAAATACATTAATAGTAGGTTATCAGACATTTCTGCATTTTTTAGAGCGTCGGCTAATAAACAGATAATTATCCATGTTAAAAATTAATCCTTGCCTACCGGCAGGCAGGCGTGTTAGAAAATAATGAACACGAATTAATAATAACACCGTTTACTCCGATTCTATCGGAGGATAGTTTGACTAGAAAATTAAATAAAAGGTATTTACAATATCAATTATTTATCTGATTGTCCATTAGATATTAACCGCCAAAAGATAGCTATTTCAAAAAGATGGAATGGGGTGCAGCGCACCGTCCACCTTTGTAAAAAAGAGAAAAAGGTGATAACCAATCAGTCACCACCTTTTATGCATCTAAATATTAGTTTATTTTCGTTTCTTATTTTTTTAGTAAATTCATTAAGTATTCCCCGTAGCCACTTTTAATAAAGCGATTCGCTTGCACTTCTAATTGAGCATCATCAATGAAGCCCATTTGATAAGCAATCTCCTCAATACAACCAATCTTCAACCCTTGTCTTTCTTCGATGACTTGAATAAATTGCCCTGCTTGCATCAAAGAAGTATGTGTACCAGTATCTAACCAAGCAATTCCTCTATCGAAGACACCTACTTTTAACTTTTCGCTTTTTAAATAATGTTTGTTAACATCCGTAATTTCATATTCTCCTCTAGCACTAGGCTTTAAATTCTTAGCAATATCTACAACCGAATTATCGTAAAAATAAAGCCCAGGGACAGCGTAATTAGACTTAGGTTGTTCGGGTTTTTCTTCGATAGAAAGTGCTTTAAATTCCTCATTAAATTCTACTACACCATATCTTTCTGGATCAGCTACTTGATAGGCAAAAACAACCCCCCCATCTGGATCTACACTATTTTGTAAAGTATTGGTTAAGCCATTCCCATAGAAAATATTATCCCCTAAAATTAAAGCAACACTATCATCCCCAATGAAATGCTCTCCTAATACAAAAGCTTGCGCCAGTCCATTAGGAATAGCTTGTTCCTTGTAAGAAAAACTACAACCAATTTGGCTGCCGTCCCCTAAAAGTTTCCAGAAATTGGGTAAATCTTGAGGAGTAGAAATGATTAAAATATCTTTTATACCTGCTGATAATAAGGTGGATAAAGGATAATAAATCATTGGCTTATCATAGACAGGCATCATTTGTTTACTGATTGCCATTGTTAATGGATACAGTCGAGTACCTAGTCCACCTGCTAGAATAATTCCTTTCATATAGAAGTATTATGTGCTTGGAGGTAATAATGTTTTATAAATGATTATTTAAAAAACACGCTCATTTTTACTATTGATTTGTAGTAATTGTTTCAAGACGGATTTAATCATTTATTCCACCCATTCCTTATATCTTAAAATAGCGTTACCTTTTTGTTGACAAAGACAGGTGGATGATTTCTAAAATTATTTATATTTAGAAACAAAAAAATTAAAACCATTTGTTTTGTTAAATTATTTGTGTTATATTGCGACATCTTTTAATTTTATCTTAACATCAATAAAGTTATTTGACCAAATTGTTTGAAAAGATATATTTATCAAATAAAGAATAAACAAATGATTAGAGACGACAGAATTCAACTCAATAACCGTTTTATCAATGTGTTTAAATTATTGGAAGAACGAGGAGATATAGTCTTAAATGATCGAGGAGGAAAAGGAATGGGTGATTTTGCTAAAAAAATCTTAGGAAATCGTGCTTATGGACATATCGTAAGAGCTTTTTTAAATACTGATGATAAGCGAGTAATTGATTATCGTCATGCCAAAACTTTATGTAAAGTATATGGTGTAAATGAAAGTTATTTACTAGATGGTATAGGGACACCATTTGGTTTTGATTTGCCAAAAAGTAATGCAGACCTAGAACTAGGAAAAGGGATTGGAAATATCCTATATACTTCTACTAGCGCTTTTGCTGGTACAGCCGTAGAAGCAGGCAGTTTTGCTAGTGAAGATAATGAATACTTTGCTATTCCTGGTGTAGCTGGGGGTGGTTTAGTAGCTTTTCCTATTGAAGGGAACTCGATGGAACCTGTAATTGAGGATGGAGACATGGTGATTTGCCGAGAAATTTCTAGTTTGAAAGAGGTGAATGAAAATGAATTATATGCGGTAAAAAGTAATGGTACTCTTTGGATTAAGTACGTTAAATTGATTCGTGATCATAAAGACAGAATTGCTAAGTTAAAATTGATTTCTGCTAATTACTTAGAATATGATCCATTCGAGGAAGAAGTAAATTCTTATACGAGATTATATAAAGTAATTCGTAAGATTAGTGCTATATAGTTTTAGTAGATAAGCTAAATCGTCTAGCTACCCAACTAGTAGTGAAATGACGGACTGGTAGTCAAAACGCTTGGAGGTAGAAAAGACGCTCCAAGGTTTTTATCCCGTGACCTTAGAGCGTCTTCATGACCTCCAAGTGTCTCCTCGGAAAATTTTGCACAGGTCATTTTATACTTGACAAACTACTAAGAGAGGGTAGATTTTATTCTAAAATGCTTAGAGCTTCCAGAACTTGAAGTTCTGGAAGCTCCTTCCACACAATTTATTTTAGAACAAATACTAATCTTCTTGCTAAAAACCATTTGTTACTACCTCACTTCGAGGTAGGCTGTTCAGAATTACGTAGGTATAGGAAGCTACCCATTCGCTGCGGTTCACAAACGGTGTTTGTTCATCCGTGTTTTTCTAGGGCAAAAAATCATACCTGCCTGCCGGCAGGCAGGTATCATAGTTCTTAAATCATATATCATAAATCCACCTTAAATTTATTGACTTTTTAGGTAGATAATCCAAACTTAATGGATTTATGATGTAAGATTTCTGATTTGAGATTTTCAGGAGACCTTTAGTCCATATACTGAACAGCCTCTCTTCAAGGTAATAGAATACCAGCATTTTTAATTATTTATTCATGCATAACATTAATCGACAAGCATTAAACGGACGATTTCGTTCTGTTTATAACGCACTTGTAGACAGAGGGGCTATTGTCAAAAGTGACCGAAAAAAGAGTAAAACTGTTTTTGCTCAACGATTAGGTACAAAAGGACATATCATAGATTTATATTTACAAGACAAACGGAAAATAACCTACGAACAGGCTAAACTACTCTGTTCAGCGTATAAGGTAAGCGAGGCATTTATGTTTCAAGGGCAAGGAAAACCATTTAATGGACAATTGCCAAAAGAAGATAGACTAGCTATGGTTTTAGGTATAGACTTTAATCCAAACATTCTTTTTACAAATGTAGAAGCATTTTCCAGTAATACGGTAGGAGTAGATTTGTTAGAAGAGAATGACCGTTTTCATATTCCTGGTTTATTAGGAGATTTAGTTGCCTTTAATATCAATGGAAATAGCATGGCTCCCACCATCAGTACAGGTGATATGGTTATTTGCAATCCAATTGAAACCGTTAAAGAGATGAAAGACAACCAAATTTATGCAGTAGTGACGACTCAATCCGTTTGGGTTAAACGAGTGCAAAAGTGTTTTGATAAATTTGGTAGATGGACGCACCTAAAACTCATTTCCGATAATTTTCATGAATTTGATCCATTTTTGGTAGAATTAAAAGAGGTTAGAAAATTATTAAAGGTCAAGCGAAAATTGACGGGCTTAGATTAATTAACCCAAAATAAGACTATTCAGCAGAGCGCAAAGGGCGCATCAAGTAAAAAGTAAAAGGATTACCTATACAGATAATCCTTTTTGAATTTGTCGAAAAACTACCAAGTTTTCATTCTAATAGATGTTTATTGGGCATTAATTGGTGTATTAATAATTGAATAAACTTTATTTTTAAGACTTCCCTTTCTTGTACTTCTTTCCTTTTGCTTTTTATCGTAGCCTACTGTATTTTTGCACTTCCCTACCACAATGGGTGGCTTGTTAATACTAAAAAATACAATTTGATAGAATTTTCTCGATTTGAGTTGGCAAATGGTTTAAGAGTCATTGTACATGAAGATAATAGCACCCCAATGATAGCGGTGAATATTTTGTATAATGTTGGCGCAAGAGATGAGTCTCCTGATAAGACAGGATTTGCCCATTTATTCGAACATTTAATGTTTGGCGGATCTGCTAATATTCCCAATTTTGATGAGCCAATCCAAATGGCAGGAGGAGAGAATAATGCTTTTACGAATAATGATATTACGAATTTTTATAGTGTATTGCCTGCGGAAAATATAGAGACTGCTTTTTGGCTGGAATCAGATCGGATGTTAAGCCTTAATTTTAGTAAAGAAAGCTTGGAAGTCCAACGAAAAGTTGTGTTAGAGGAATTTAAGGAAACTTGCCTTAATCAACCTTATGGAGAGGTATGGCATCATATTTCAGATATGGCATATAAGGTGCATCCATACCGTTGGCCTACTATTGGCAAAATACCCAAGCATGTAGAAGACGCAACTTTAGAGGATGTCAAAAAATTCTTTTATAAATACTATCGACCGAATAATGCCATTTTAGTTATATCGGGGAATACGACCCTTGCAGCAATTAAAGCATTATCAAAAAAATGGTTTGGATCAATTCCTAAGGGGGAAACCTTACTTAAAAACATCCCCCAAGAACCTATACAAAAACAATTAGTACGGCGTACTAAATATGCCAAAGTACCTATAGATTCTTTATACTTAGCTTTTCATATTTCAGGTAGAGTAGATAAAGACTATTACGCTACAGATTTGCTATCGGATGTATTAAGTAATGGTGCTTCTGCTCGTTTATATCGCCGATTACTCAAAGAAAAACGATTGTTCAGTCAGATTGATGCCTATATTACTGGAAATATAGACCCAGGATTATTGATTATAGAAGGCAAACCTGCTGAAGGTGTAAGCATGGAACAAGCAAAGACCGTTATATGGAAAGAATTAGAAGCATTAAAAAACGACGTAATTCCAGAAAAAGAATTATTAAAATATAAAAATAAAGTAGAAAGCACTTTAGTCTTTTCTGAAATAAGCATTTTAAATAAAGCTATCAATTTGGCCTTTTTTGAACTTTTAGGAGATATAGATTTGATTAATCGGGAAAAGGTTATTTACCAAGAGATAACAGTAGCAGACATTCAAAGATTAGCACAAACAATTTTTGTAGAAGAAAATTGTTCAGAATTACAGTATAAAGCAGAAAGAGTAGAAGGAAGTGAAAAATAGTGCTAATGCTTAATCAAATATGATTTGACGAATAGTGCATTTTTGCAAATAAACCTTGGAAGCATTTTTAAATATCATTAATATGAATAAGAAATTCACCCATCTCGATGCTGCAGGTAATCCTTCTATGGTAGATGTAGGCGAGAAAAAAATAACAAAACGTATAGCGAAAGCTAGAAGCATTATCATAGTAGATGAAGAGATATTGGCTCAATTTGAAGGGAAAGATATTCAGACAAAAAAAGGCCCTGTTTTCCAAACTGCTATTATTGCAGGGGTAATGGGCGCTAAAAAAACAAGCGATTTAATTCCACTTTGTCACCCTTTAGGTTTAGATAATTGTCAAGTGACCATTCATATTAATGCAGCTAAAGAGATAGTGATTGATTGCACCGCTAGTTTATCTGGAAAAACAGGAGTGGAAATGGAGGCCTTGACAGGTGCTACTGTAGCAGCGTTGACTATTTATGATATGTGTAAGGCTTTTTCACATAATATAATTATTAAGGAGACAAAACTGATGGAAAAACGAGGAGGAAAAAGTGATTTTAAAAGAACCCATTAATATAAAAGTATGCAATATCAACTGCAAAACATATTACCTAATCCATTGCAAGAGCAAAAGAGAACGCATACTTCCAATATCTGGGAAACAGCTTGTACTTTAGAAAAAGGTAAAAAATATTTGGTAACAGCTCCATCTGGAAAAGGAAAATCTACTTTTCTACATATTTTATATGGATTGCGAAAAGATTATGTAGGAACGGTCAAATTAGACACCAAAAATTTAACTGAATTAACGATCAATACTTGGGCCAATTTGCGGAAAGATAATTTAGCCATTGTTTTTCAAGATTTGCGCTTATTTCCCAAATTGAGCGCAATGGATAATATTTTAATTAAGGCAAACTTGCATACCCTTAAAACAACCGAAGACATCCAAGCAATGGCTACCCAATTGGGTATTGATCATTTATTAAATCAAAGTTGCGAGACGCTTTCCTATGGGCAGCGACAAAGAGTTGCCATTATTCGAGCTTTATGCCAACCTTTTGATTTTTTATTTTTAGATGAGCCTTTTAGTCATTTGGATGAGGCGAATACAGCAGCAGCATTTAAACTAATAGAAAACGTTTGTGCAGCACAAGAAGCTGGATTTGTACTGGTTAGTTTAGGAGATAAATTTGGAAGAAATTATGATGTAGAATTAGTTTTATGATTGGATAATAAGGTCTTTGCTTCAAATTTGATTTTGAACTTTTGGATTAAATCTACGGAAGTAAACTCACTATAAGCCATAAGTTTTTATACAAATTTAAGCCTTTTAAAGAGAATAGTGTTTAGTACTTCCAGAACTTTAAGTTCTGGAAGTACCAAACAATTAAATCTATTTAGCCAATTCCTTCACTTTCTCAAATAAAACATCCTCATCTCCTGGCTTATATTTTCTTTTGTGGTAAACAATCGTTCCATCCTTATCAAAAACAAAGACTTGCGGTAAACCATTTAATCCACCGGGCATGGTTTTAATAAATTGTCGATTATAATCATGATAAGCTTCAAAAGTCCACTTACTCGATTTTACTCTTTTCGTGAATTTTTCTGCATTTTTAGACCAATCTGTAGAAATGGCATACAGATTAAAATCCGTTTCTTCTTGCCATTGTGGAAACTTTTTGGTGATCGCCGCTAATTCTAAGCCACAAGGATAGCAAGTCGTTAACCAGAACATAACAACAGAAGGTTTGCCATTTTTTTTCAACACTTTGGACGAATTGATAACTTCACCCTCTGGCGTTTTTAAATCAATAGTATAAGGATAATCTGTTTCAATAGGTAATTCTAATGGATAGCCTGGAGGCAAGTAACCTTGAACAGGTTTTGTTTCTTTTTGAGTAACTAAAGAAGCTTTAGCTATTTCTACTTTGCTAGGTTGATTTTGCTGACAAGCAGAAAAAGATAAAGTAAGTACTAATAGGAAGAATAATTTTTTCACAGGAATTATTTAAAAGTTATTGAAGGATATTTATTGTTTCGGAAAAAATATTTAGCCTTGCTAAAAAATGTTCCAAAAACAACCATAACTAGGTTAATTTGTTGACTTTTGTATTTCATTCTCTATCCCAGCTTTTAGTCACCAAGGGTGGCATTTTCAAAAAGTGTGAGGTAAAGAGGTATTTCAAAAATACATTTAAAAATAAGGTATCGCAAGATTTCAGCGCGAAAGAAAAATAAAATGACTGATATAAATAGTATTTACCAAAAACGGGTTACTCAATTTGCGACTATTGCAAAAAATTTAAAAGAAAAATACAATCGTTTTTCCGTTATACGACTAATTGTATTTTTTACTGCTGCTTTTATCGCTATTTTCATTTTTGCTAAATTTAATGCCTTTGCGGGCATTGTCTTTTTACTATTGGCATTAATTGGTTTTGGTAAGTTTGTTTTTTGGCATCGAGCCATTTTACAACAGGCAAATCACCATCAATTTTTGGCCGAAATTAACGAAGAAGAGGTAGCTGCGTTAGCACATGAATACCAACAATTTGGTGGAGGGCAAGATTTTATTGACCCCATGCATCCAAATACAGTTGATATGGATATTTTTGGAGAATACTCTCTTTTTCAATATTGTAATCGAGCATCTACCGCTATTGGCGAACAGGCTTTAGCTCAATTTTTAAGTACACCTGCAAAGACATCTGAAATTCTAGCACGTCAAGTCGCTATTAAAGAACTATTTCCCAAACTAGATTGGCGACAACATTTCCAAGCAACAGGTAGAGTAACAGAAGATAATGCTGATCATCTGCGAATGTTAAATGCTTGGTTGGCAGATGAACCTTTTGTGAGTACCAATAAATGGTTAAAGATAGCCTTGTTTTTTGTACCTATTTGGATGCTGGTAGGGATGTCTATTTCGATTTATTATTTGTCTTGGCCAATGGCTCTTTTCTTTGTTTTATTACCCGGTATTATTCTAAGCAAAACGGTTGAAAAAGTAAATGAAACGCATAATCGTACAAGCTATGCAGAAAAGATGCTTTCTTTTTATGCGAAATTGATACAGCATATTGAAAACGAATCTTTTGAAGCAGAGAAATTAAATATTTTAAAAGCTAGTTTTACTAGTAAGAACCAAAAAGCTTCTACTCAGATTCAACGATTATCTTACATTATTGGGCAACTAAATGTTCGCTATAATGCTTTTGCCATTCTTTTTAATTTAGCGGGCTTATGGGATTTACAATATGTCAATAAATTGGAAAAATGGAAGGCAGCTAATAAATCAGCACTACCCAAATGGTTTACAGCTTTACAAGAATTTGAAGCCTTGAATAGCTTGGCTACTTTGTATTATAATAATCAAGATTGGACCTTTCCCACAATTACGACCAATAACACCTTACAAGGAACTCAATTAGGGCATCCACTTATTCATCATTCCAAACGAATTGCCAATGATTTTAATACGCCTACACAAGCACATATCAAATTAGTAACGGGGTCGAATATGGCAGGGAAAAGTACTTTTTTAAGAACAGTTGGTATCAATATTATTTTAGCCATGTCTGGTTCTGCTGTTTGTGCCAAAAAATTATCCTTGCCGCTTTTGCAGGTATATACTAGTATGCGAACTCAAGACGCTTTACATGAAAGTACTTCTTCTTTTTATGCAGAGTTAAAACGATTAAAAGTAATTATTGAGGCGGTAGAACAAAAAAATAATGTCTACTTTTTATTGGATGAAATACTAAAAGGGACTAATTCCAAAGATAGACATACCGGGTCAAGGGCTTTAATTGAGCAAATGATAAAGAGTAAAGGTGCTGGCATTATTGCCACACATGATTTGGAATTGGGGAATATGGAGGCTAATGCGAACGGTGCAATAGAAAATTTATGCATGGAAGTTGCAGTAGAAAATGGAAAGTTACGCTTTGATTATACTTTAGAAAAAGGCGTAAGCAAAAGTTTTAATGCGACAATATTGATGAAAGAAATGGGAATAAACATCACTTAGCTTTTCTTCTTTCGATTTGATTTTCTTCGAAATGAGCGCCGTTTAGGAAATACGATTATAGGTTCGTCTATTAATTCATCCTCTTCTTCTTTCTCATATCGACTAAGCTTGAAGAACTCAAAAAGGAAATGAATAGCTACAAATATTAATAAAATAGCAGGAATAAGGGTGTCAGGAAAAGCTAGACTATCTGTAATGTAGTCTAAAATATGGGCAAGTCCAAAAGCTAAACTACCAATAATTGTAATAATAAAAGAAAGATAAAAATAATTACAATAAAATACATACTAAAAAATTGTAAAAAAATACAATTTTACAACTTTTCACTCAAACAACTACTTTCCAACTCAAAGAAATACACAATGCAGACTGTAGTGTTCGGGCTAGAACCAAAAGTAGTAACAAGTTTACTTGTGAAATTTCTAAGGTCTTCTAGTAGTTGCTGAATGTCTTTTTGTTTGGGGATTTATGAATCACAAATAGACTGAAAAAATAAACATTTGTGACATGGTTAGGTAATGCAAATATAACAGAAAGTATTCAATAAAGCGAGTTAGTATCGTATTTTTTTTATTTAATCAAGTTCCGTTTTTTTCTTTAAAAAATTGATATTTTTGCGCTCTCAAAAATGTACACCAAACGTTCAATGAATGAACGCTATCACCTTCAAAAATAGAATAAATGGCTACAGTAGCAGATTTTAAAAAATACGTAGAACAAGTAGAAGCAAAAAAAAATTACGCTAGACCTTTGGCTTTTGGTTTAGGTATTCGGAAATCAAAAGGAGACAAAACATTAGAAGTATTCTTTCCTTGCATCAATTATAATACAGCCTTTGGGACAGCAGCGGTTTTACAAGATGTGGCTAAATTCAAAGGGAATGAGAATGGGTATGCAGTCTTAACTAAAAAAAACTTACAAAATGCTTTTGATAAATTTGAAGCATTTCATGGAGAAATAAAGGAACATCCAAATATCACCTTGATTCAGCAATTGTTGACCAGTTATAAAAAGGTTAATGGTTACCATAAAACAGAAGTAGTTGCTTATTTTTTGTTTGACAAAGATCAAGCAGTAGAAAATGCAATAGAAGGCTATTTTAAAATTCAATGTTTATCCCAATTGCACGTCAAACCACATGGGATTAATTGTAGTGGTATTTTTGGCAAAATGAATAATATTGCTTGGACAAGTAATGGTCCAATTTTACCAGAAGATTTGGCAGAAGAACGGATTAAAGCAACTTTTAAAGGCGAAGAATTGGTAGTTAGCCATGTAGATAAATTCCCTTATTTAGTTAGCTTTGGTGTGCCAAATGGTGTTCGAGTAGTATCTGGCTCACAAGCAAGATTAGGGGCACATTTAAGCCCAGGAACGACTATTATGCCTGCGGGTTATGTTAATTTCAATGCTGGAACGTTGGGTAGTGCGATGATTGAAGGACGAGTTTCTGGCGGTGTAGTTGTTGGTAATAGATCAGATGTTGGTGGTGGTGCTTCCATTATGGGGACGCTTTCTGGTGGTAATAAAAACGTTATTTCTATTGGCGAACAATGTTTATTAGGCGCTAATGCAGGTACAGGCATTTCTTTAGGAGATGGTTGTACTATAGCAGCGGGTGTTTACATTACAGCTGCTTCTAAAGTTTCTTTATATAATAAAGATAAACAACCCATAAATTTAGCTGGAACGATAGTAGCAGAAGGAGAGAACGTCGTCAAAGGAATGGATTTAAATGGCAAGTCCTATATGCTTTATTTTAATGATTCTCAGACTGGAAAATTAACGGCTCGACCTAATACTAAAGTGATTGAATTGAATGAAAGTTTACATGCTTAGAGCGTTCTATAGTTAATAGTTCACGATGAGTCAGCAAAAAAATAAACCCTTGAACTTGTATAAGTCAAGGGTTTATTTTTGTCTCACGACTATAAAGTCTAAATGAATTATATTTTTTCTAGTATTAGGGCGAACGAAAAGTCATTTTTATAATGTATAAATGACTGAGAAAAGTTGAAAACTTTTAAAAAATTGGTTTGCAGTTGCAAACTACAAACATCGGTTTTCGTTTTTTTAGCGAATTATACATTACGATTTTTACTTTTCGTTCGCCCTATTTCTAGTATAAAGACTTTCTAGCACCAAACGAAATAGACAAGGTATTAATTCTATCTTCAGTAGTACCTACCCGATTCCCAGAAAAGTGAAAATTAAAATCTGGTTGTACAAAAACACTCCATCTTGGAGAAATGTATCTTTCTACGCCTGCCCCCATACTAATAGACAAAAAGCGATTATTTTTAAAACCATCTCCTCCTAATAAGCCATTATTAAAATCAATTTGGCTAATTCTAGAAGTAGTGACATCATTTACTTTTGACCGACTAATCGACGAAATCTCTGCTAAATCATACTCCGCTCGTAAGATAACATTTAATGCTGCTCCCGTTTGTGCATATAAATGCCATTTACCTTTTCCTAATACCGCATAATTATAGCGTAGATTAACAGGTATATGTAGCGTTTGTAAATGTACTGTTTGGAAATGAGTTCGCTTGGCATCTGCTTTTGGTGTATCTACAATATTTGGATCATATAGCTTAGCAGCATATATTAAGCCTGTTTCTATTTCCCATCTACCGTATTTAAAACCAAGGCTACCACCAATACCATAGCCAAATCCTTTTTCAGAAAAAGCCCTTATATCTAAAATATCACCGCCCGAAACATAAGCGTTTGTACTCGCTAAATTAGCCACTAACCCTAAACGCAAACGAGCGGGAACTTTTGTATATCTACAATCTTTGCAACCAAGTGGTGTAATATATTGAGATTCTATAAAATTAGGTCGTAAAGAAGGAATTGTACCTATTAATGAATTACCAGTTTCTGTATATAAAGTGAGGTGTTGATTCATTTCACTTACAGAAATAGACAAACCACTTCTTTGACTCATGGTTGTTGGTAAAATAGCAATCGGATTAGTCAATGAATAATTCCTAACTATTCTTGGGGATACATTTTCTGTAGGATCAACTATATCTTGATTGATTAAGGTTGTCTTTTGATTATCCTTATCCTTTGTTTGGATTACCTGCTTAGGAATTAAAGGTTTGATAGGCGTATTACTAGCCGTTTGTGTTTTAGGGGTTATGGTAGTAGTAGCTATTTCTTGGCTATCTATCTCCTTTTTTGTTGAAGCAATAGGGGCTGGAGTATTTGCTTGATTTAATTCCTGTTGCTGTATTGTGGCAGGTATGAAAAATTGATGAATTGGTAGATATTGATAGAAATTCAATAATAATAAAATCATTAAAGTTGCTTCTATCAATTTATAACGATACAATTTTTCTCTTAGGGCAACATCTGCATTTAAGCGCTTCAATAATCTTTGCCAATAATTTGTTGGAGGGCTTGCTTGTAAATTTTGAAGACTAGTATATATTTCGGCATCAAAGGCATCATCTGCGGCATCTGCCTTATCAAGCGCATTAGCTATCTGATCCCAATTTGGAGCAACAATATTTAATGGTGTATTAAGCTTTTCTGTAATCGCTCCATCAAACGCTGTATCTGAAACTTCCGCTTTTACTAGGCCTGCTTCAATTCCTGCCCAAGCCGAATGATTAAGGGATATAGTAGGATTAGCAATCTTGTCTGTAATCATTGAATCAAAATGAGCATCAATAGCTCCTTCATCCCCTACTGGTAGATTATGCAATAGCATTTCCATTTGCTGCCAGTGGTCAGCATTAAACGCTATCTCCAAATTTTCAAGCGATTCCTTAATTGCTTTATCGAACGGTTCTTGACTCATTTCCTATACCCAAATACAGTTTGAAATAGTTAATTAATAAACACAAATTTATTAATCGCTATTTCACGGCGTGTTGATTATAATTTTTTGTTAATTATCTCTCTCAATTTCATTCTAGATTTAACTAGATTTGAGCGAGAAGTACTTTCTGTAATATCCATCAAATTGGCTATTTCTTTGTGAGAATAACCTTCAATGACGTATAAATTGAAAACAACTCGGTATGCAGGAGTTAACTGCTGTACAGCTTCTAAAATTTCTTTTTCGCTGCACTGACTGATGGCATCTGCATCCATTGATTTTAAATCATAAGCTGTATCTAAGTCTTCCGTTCTTCGCCGAATATTCTTTCGATAATAATCAATAGCTGTATTCACCATGATTCGTCGAATCCAAGCCGCTAAAGTAGTGCCTGGTTGATATTTAGTGATATTCCGAAAAACTTTGATAAACCCTTCCTGCAAAATGTCCAACGCGTCATGTTCATTTCTAGCATAGCGTAAACAAACTCCCATCATTTGGGAATAATGTTCTTCATAAAGTCGTTTTTGTGCCCAACGTTCATTACGCACACAAGCCTCTATAAATTCCTTTTCG
>CAZXYA010000010.1:0-12407 GCA_964644655.1 uncultured Saprospiraceae bacterium
CATCTTTGTGAATACCAACAGTTGAGCGTTGTAGAATCAAGTCTTTGGGTCTATTTTCTTTTAGTAGTGGTAAAAATTCATGCTCATTCAAATGCGAGCGATAAGTATAATTAACAGTTTCTTGATCATTGGAAATTATTTTATAAAATGCTTGAAAAATAGGAATAAATTGTTCGCTAAAAACTTTTCTTTTTTGGTGAATTAATTGAGCAGGTGCTTCCATTTGTTCATCAAAAATAGTCAATAATCCTTCATCTATTTTCCTAGTTTCCGCAAATTTTTTCAAAGTAGCATTTCGTTGTTTCAGCAGGCGATTATATTGAATCAATGCACTTAAGTAAGCCGAGTCAATCTGAGACAAAGTATTATCTAAAAACTTTCGTCTAATTTCACTTCCTTCCAAGGCTAACTCCGCATCAAAGGGTGTAATCATAACAACAGGAAATTGACCGATATGTTCTGCTAATTTAGCATAAGCCACATCGTTTAATTCAATGGTCTTTTTTTCTCTAGGAATAACTTTTGCTACCGTCTTGAATCGTTTTTTTCCTTTATTGAATTGTCCTTCTAATCGAAAAAAGGTCGTTCCATGTTTTTTAATGTAGCTATCACTAATACCAAAGTGACTTTTGCACATGCATAAATAATAGACTGCATCTAATAGATTCGTCTTACCCATCCCATTTAAACCAACGATACAATTGACCTTTTCAGAAAAATCAATGGTTTGTGTGTCGTAATTTTTAAAATTTGTTAGTTTTATTTTTTTTAGATACAAGGTTTGTGATTAGTTGATGGATGATTAGTTAGCTATCATTCAAAAATATTGAGCTGTAAAAGTGAGGAGTTTTTCTTAGTAAACAAAAAAAGAAGGTTATAAAGTCAATGCTTTATAACCTTCTATATTAAAAACCAACTAAATCGGTTATTAAGATGGTCGAAAATTTAGTTTTTATTGCTTTACCAATTGTTCGGTAAAGACTTCTTCGCCAATTTGTAATCTCAGTAAATAGAATCCTCTAGCCCAATCCCCCACATTCATTTGTTCTACGGCTATCCCACCAGCTGTTTCATCTAAACCTCTTTGAGTAACCAATTTACCACTAGCATCAAAGATTGTTAAGTGAGCTGTTTGATTAGCAGCATATTCTATATTCACCACAGACTGAATTGGATTAGGATAAATTTTGGTAATATTATTTGCTATGCCATTGCTCTCATCCGCCAAGCTTGCTGTAAAGCCACTTTGACGACCGAAAGTAACAGGATTAGACCAAGGTCCTACGCCCAATGGACAAATACTTCTAAGTCTATAAGTAATTTGATTATTTCCAACAAATAAAGTATAATTTGTTCTTTCAGTCTCAATAGATTCCCATATAGGACTATTACCAATTCTATATTCTAATTCATAACTAGTGGCATCAATAACTTCTTCCCAGCCAAATAATACTTTGTTACCGAATAAGCCAGTACAGGTAATATTTTGAGGGATTCCACAATTAGAGAAATGAACCGTATAATCTTCTGTTTCTCCTTCTAAATATCCATCGCATGGACCAGGGAATGTAGAAAGACTAACAGAAATCCGCATTCTAGTCTCTCCTGTTAAGCCTTCAGGAATAGAGAATGTTTGATACAAAGTGCCTGTATTACGAAGCATAGATTGGAATATTTGCTCTCCTGGGTCGTCAAAATCTTGGTCTTTATTATAATCAATCCAAAGGGTATAGTATAATGGAAAACCTGAAAAGAATCCATTAGGGTCTACCTCAAAGAAAATATTTTCTCCTGGGTTTAATGGAATCGTTAAGTTCGTAAAGTCACCATAGCCAGCATCATTTCCAGAAACATTTTCAAAAGCATTCATCGCCACTCTACCAATACCAAATAAATGACTCGTTGCGGCTCCAGCCGTACAATACCCCTCACAAGGTGCACAATTACTACCTCCACAATCTATATCTTGCTCGTCTCCATTTCGGATACCATCGTCACAAGTAGCGGGAATGCCACCAGTTGTAAATAGTCCTCGACCATGTGTTGCCGCTGCAATTAAACCGTCAGAATCTCTGCGTTGTAACATATCTACTCTGGTATGTGCTAACCCTCTATTGGTTGGAATCCAATGGGTTTGTCCGCCATCTAAATTTTCGGTCCCCCAGACACCCAATTCTGTTGCAATTAAGGCTTTATCTGAATCACCGGGGTAAAATAAAGCCCATCTAACAGGAAAGTCAGGAAGACTTCCTTCTACATTCACCCAAATAGGAGAAGCAGTATCTGCCTCCTTTACTTCATAAACACTTGTCACGCCAAAGTTGGAAACCGTTATCAATAAATGACCAGCATCATTAGGATCGACTTCTATACAAGAAATAGTCGCACCAGGAAATAAACTAGCTGGTGGAGCAAGGGTCACTACACTTGGCGCAGGACTTGCTGCATCATCAATATAGGCAATAGAAGTTCCTGTTCGGCTACTTCTAACGCCAATCCAAACTCTATCAGGTGTATTAGGTGCAGCAGTTACAGCGGTAACTACACCAGAAAAGCCAAAAACTAAAGAAAGATCTAATTCACCAGCTCCTAAATCTATCCATCTAAATATAGCACCATCTGCAAAACCAGCATAGAAGACCCCAGTATTATTATCATAATCGGTTGGATTGATAAAAGAACCTCCTCCAAAACTGAAGAAATTACTAAAAGATTGTCCACCATTCTGAGAAACAGCAAGAGTATTTCCTATAGCAGCAGTCACCTGTATAAGTGGGTTATTTTGGTCAATATGGCAAAATCCTCCATCACCACCTGATACTTCTATGGTACTATTAATACCTGAATCATTAAATCGCTGCGTACCATTATCCTGCGCACCTGCTAAGAAATAATTAGACCCTTGAGTAGGATGTACAGCAACACTATAAAATTGTGTAATATTATAGCCAGTATTTCTTGATCGAAAAATAGGTAACTGGTCTTGGTAATTTAAATCAATTCCATGAAAAATTCCACCGTCTGTGCCTACTACAATTTCTTCCCCCAATCTATTCGGCAAAAAGATGATTTCATGAATATCTGCATGCACAAACTGGTCATTCGTAAATCCAGGCGCTTGCGATCCTGGAATCAATTGGGCCCAATTAGAGACTTGTTCCCAACTGTCTCCTCCATTTCTAGTTCGAACAATATCTATACCTCCCATGTAAACATCTTCTTCTTTTTCTGGATGGACAGTTATAATCAAATCATACCAAGCTTGTCCTCTAGTAAAAGGTGGAAAATCGCCCAAATCATAAATTGTTGGTACTGGTTTGGACGCCCAAGTTTTCCCACCATCTTTACTTTGGAAAAAGAATTCTGCATCATCAGAATTTGCTCCTTGTGCTACTGCATAAAGTGTCCACGGATTAGAAGGCGCAACGGCTAATTCTATTCTCTCGTAACTTCCTTGAGGAGGGGTAATATCTTGCCAATGCCCTCTTTGTCCCTGAAATGTGCCTTTATTCACAGAAGATTTCCAAATAGATCCTGCATTAAAGATTCCCATAGTTGCATACAAATCTCCATTAACGGCAATTTCTAAGTCCGCTGCTCTGTTATGAGCTTGCCCTGAATTTGTACCCAAGACTTGTGTCCAAGACGCCCCACCATCAGCAGAAGCTTGAACACCGCTACCTCGAGTAGCAGCATATAAAACACCATTATGGTCAATTTCTAAATCCGTCACATAATGAAAAGTTTCATTTGCCGTTGAAGTAAGTGGGAAAAAATTTGCTCCTCCCTTAGTGGATTTCCAAATACCTAAACCCTGTGCGGCATCTATATTAAACCAACCTTCACCTGTTCCAAAATAAATAATACTTGGGTCTGTGGGGTCTTGGACAATACTTGAAACCGCTAAATTGTCAAAGAAATCATTATTTTTTGTCCATGTGGGTTCGGCAGATAAAAAATTAGTGGTCCGCCAAATTCCACCATTGACACCACCAGCTAGGACGGTATTATTGGTAGGATCTGCGGCATCTATAAGAATGGCTCGAGTTCGACCACCTACATTATTTGGTCCACGCTCTTCCCAATCTAATGTTCCAATCTCAGAACGATTTCGTTGTTGTAATAATTGATCTGCTATTCGACTAGCAGCTAGTAGTCTTTCAGTCGGTACCTTATTGGTTTTTGGATCGCGAATTTTCTCAAATTCTTCTTCCATCCGTTCTTTGCTGTTTTCTTTTTTTTGCTCTCCACCTTCCTCTTCCTCTTCCATATCTGTAGAAAGTGGTTGAATAGGGGTTACTTTAGCAATCGTTTTAGTCGGTAAATTAGTGTTTGTGTAATGATAAACAAACACGCCTGAAACTAGTAAAGCTAGTATAAAAGCGAGAAGGGGCTTTGTAAAAAATCTCATGTGTAAATAGGTTTTTTTGTGATTATATAAATAAAAAAATATCCAAATCATGTTAGCACTGTGTTGAAGAGAAGCAATATGGATAAAGGCAAAGCAGTAGCCATATTATGTAAAGACATAATGCTGAAAATGTTAATTGTTATTGATTGTATTGAATGGAAATAGGTAGATGAAAACTAATGAAGTGGGGGGAGAAAGCATCATTGTTTTGACATAAGACCTTAAGTATTTTGACGAAATTACAAAAAAATAATAGTTTTCCAAAAGCATTTAATAAAAAATATCGTGCAACACAAAATCAATCTAACTATCTGATTATAAGAAATTTAAAAACAAAAAATAACTATCACATCATTATTTAACCAATTAATTATTAAATATTTTATCAATAATTAACAATCAATAATTTATAAATTTTTTTAAATGTCAAATAAAATCTAAGTTTTCTAAACAGCCTTGTATTAATTGTTATGGAGAGCGTTAAAACTGATTTAATGGATAATTTAAGTCAAGGAAGCGTTTTAGGAGGAAAACGCTCCTATCTTTTCATTACCCAATAAAACTAATGAAAAGTCACCCTATTATATTTTAGAGGTTCAAATCATAAATTCTTGACAGGTTAAATCGGCGTCTTAAGCATCTCTTCCGCTATAGCGGTTCAGAAGCTTACACTTCTTCATGTTAGGGAGTAGGAAAAATATAACCTACCAGTTCTGCGGCTTTATTTAGCCCTTCTTCTGCGTTGGAAAAATACTCATTATGCTACGGCATAACTCCGTTTTTCCCGCCTTGAATAAGAACTAACTAAAACCACATTTATTGGTACCTTATTTATTTCCTACTCCCTTATGCTGCATTATTATTTTCTCAAAGAGCAAAGGCTATTCTTAAAAGCCATCCAGCTACCCACCTACATTATCAGGACCACGTTCTTCCCAATCTAATGTTCCAATCTCGGAACGATTGCGTTGGCTTAATAATTGAGTGGATACTCGTCTTGCGGACAATAATCTTTCGACGGGGACTTCATTAGTTTTGGGATCACGCATTTTCTCGAATTCTTGTTCCATTCGTTCTTTTGCGTTTTCCCTTTTTTGTTCTTCCCCTTCTCCTTCTTTCTGCATCTCTGTCGAGATAGGTTGAATAGGTGCTACTTTAGCAATAGTTTTGAAGGGTAAATCGGTGTCTAATTGATGATAAACAAACATGCCAGTAGCCAATAATGTCAGCAAAAAGGCGAGGAAGGGTCTTGTTAAAAATTTCATGTGTAAATCGGTTTAAAGTGAGTATGTAAACAATTAAAATATCCTAATTTATTAGGGATTATTTCGCCCTAATTATTCTATTATTTGGCACTTATTGCCATACAGATTAATTGATTCTCTAGACTTGCAAGGCCTTGGGTATCGGCAAATAAAATCTGTTCCTGATAGTTATCAGAATGAATATTTTTTAAATTTTGACCAATACTTGGTCAGCCAGCATGTTGTTGGACTGCTAGAATAGAAATATTGTTTTTAGATATAAATGATCTAAAAATTAATGCTGTTTTTGTAGAAAAGAAACAACCTTAACAGGATAGTTAATTGATGCAACTTTTATTTTAAATTACCTGGAAAGATGATTAATAGTAGATTATTTGTATGAGAGAATATACCATCTTTTCATTGTGGCTTTCGAGTTTCAATACGAAATTAAGTAAAATTAATATAAAACAAACTATATAGTAAAAAATAATATTATTCTTAACTTACTTTTAGTCAATAAGTTAGAGTTTATAAAATTCTTTATACATTAATTTTTATAATTATATTTAATAATTTTTATTAAATTTTATTAAACAATGTTTTATATATTATTAAATAATTAATTAGTAAGATTAAATAATGTTATATATTATTTAAGTAAATAATGTAATAAAATTTATTCTTAGAAAAATAAAATAGGCAAGATCAATAATGCAGCTAATAAGTGTTGTCAGTTATCGGTTGTCAGTTATCTAGTTACGAATCTAACGGATAACTGACAACGCTTCTCAACTGTCAGCAATTTAATTCCAAAGCCACTAGCATTCACAAAACTCAAAAACCATTTGTTGAACGTCAGGAAAGAATAAGTTAAACTCATCATTAAAATCGTTAAAATTTGCTTGCAGGTGGCTAACTGCATTTTTAAAATTCGAAGGAAATTTTGTTCGATTATCTAACCGTTCAAAAGTATATTGGAGACCATCCATCGTCCCATATTTTTGCAACCAATCATTGGCAATCATATTGGGGACATATTTTTGCATTTTAAGTGGTAAGTCAGCTTGTCTCTCTGTTAATAATTGATACATTCTTTTAGCAAAATCAGGTAAAGATTCTCTCGAATATTTATCCCAATTGTGCGCTAATAAATTATCAAAAAAAACATCAATAACTACAGGAGCATATTTATGGTGGTGTGGATGTAGGCGAACCGTTCCTTGCCGAACAATTGGGTGGCTATCTGTAAAAGAATCTATTTGTCGGTGCAGAAAAATACCTTGCTGAATAGCAGGAGAAAAGTTGGGAACTTCTTTATTTCTAATAGCATCTGCAATGAAATTACCAATAACTAAGTCATCATCGTGGCAAGAAAGAAAAAGGTGTGCTAGGTAATTCATTAAAAATTATTTTCGCCAAACGATGAGTTGAATGATGAACGATGAATTGGGTATGGTTAAAGTATAATAGGCAAGCAGATAAATTTGATATTAAAAATATTGATTTTTTAAATCAAATTATCTATTGTGTTTCACGAGTTTCTACCTGTCGGTAGACAGGCTTCGTTCATCATTTATAGTTCATCGTTTGACAACGTATTGATTTATTTTTTGAATTCAAAGCACAATATTAGCATAAAAATTAATGATAGTAAATAGCTTCTTTTTCTTCAAAAAATCAAACCATCTTATCCGCACAAGAAGAACTAGCAAAAGCATGTGGTTTCGCTTTAAAAACAAAGCCCATTCCTAAAATATAGCCCATTGCTTCTCGAAGTGCTACATTAGATTGGAAATTGGGGTCCGTATTAATATCTGCATGCACTTCTAACTCTACTTGGTATAAATCTAATAAATCACAAAGACTATAAGCCACTTGAACAGATTGAGAAACTTCTAGTATCATTCGCTCTTTAATAGACATAGTCTTTTCAAATTTATAATTACTGATAAACATGAACCCACCTCTTTTCTCTCTTAAAAACACGATGACGGTGGCAAATTCTACCACCTTTCCTTTTACCTGAGAATCTGTTCCTATACAAACTTTTAGTTTATGTCCAGCTTCGGTTTCTTTCACAATTGTTTGCTCCACAACTTCTAAAAGTGGTTGTTCAATTTGTTGACCATTTAATCTTCTCCAACTTAAATTAGTATTCATGTTAATTTGTTTTATATGATGATGAATTCATTTGGTATTTAGTCAAAATGCTACTTAATTATTATGCTTTTGCATAAATTTAAATAATATTTTTGGCTAATTCCTCCTTTCTCTAAAATTTAATTAAATAACAACTATAAGCTTACTTTAAGTTCACAATTTTAGCTAAGTAAGCACGAAATAATAAGTTGAACATCTACCATCCCCGCCTGCGGCAGGCAGGCGTTGGGTATTAAATCCGTTGGGAAATCAAACAACAGTTGTCCAATGCTTGCCCCGTATTTTAATCGGGGTTATTTTTTATCCGTTAAAAAAAAATTCCTTTTATTTATAGCCACGAACTTCTCTAAAAAGTTCCAAATCAAATTTAATTGGGTTAATTAAATTAACAAGAATTTTATAAATGAGTAAAAATTTAAATCATAATAAGTTAAAGATATTTTAGAAAAAGAACTTTATAAGAAGGTGGATAGTTATATTTGCAGTAACACAACTACCTTTTAATCTTTAATTTCTATTCCATATAAATGATTCCATTTTTTAAATATCAGGGTGCTGGAAACGATTTTGTGATGGTCGATAATCGAACCACAATTTACTTAACAAGGAAAGATATCAAAACCATTAATTGGTTATGTAATCGCAGATTTGGTATTGGTGGAGATGGTTTAATTTTATTACAAAATCACCCAGACTACGATTTTGAAATGGTCTATTTTAATGCGGATGGAACAGAAGGTTCGCTCTGTGGAAATGGTGGTCGTTGTACGGTTGCTTTTGCCAAACAATTAGGCATTATTACCAATAAGTGTACTTTCTGGGCAATTGATGGAGAACATGAGGCGACTATTAATAAAGAAGGCAATTGGGTCGAGTTAAAAATGGCAGACTTAGATACGGTGCATTGCAATCCCGACCATTATGTTTTGGATACTGGTTCTCCACATTATATAAAATATGTAGACGATGTAGCAAAAATGGACGTTTTTACCGAAGGTGGGAATATTCGCAATAATGCAACTTATAAAAAAGAAGGGATTAATGTCAATTTTATTGAACCACTAGAAAAAGGGTTTCATATTCGTACTTTTGAAAGAGGAGTTGAGGATGAAACCTTAGCTTGTGGAACAGGCGTTACTGCCGCTGCTATTTCTTTTGCTTTAGAACATCCTGAAAAAGCCACTCCCTTACTACAAAATGGGGGCATACCAGCTAAAGCAGAAGGTGGCAATTTAAAAGTGCGTTTTCAACAAAATGGGCAATCTTTTGAAAATATTTGGCTATGTGGACCAGCTACTTTTGTTTATGAAGGACAAATTAACCCCTAAAATATCTATCAATGAAAACTTTATTTTTAGTAACCACTCTTTCTCTACTTGCTTCGTTTGGTGTTTTTGCACAAGAAATCAATCAAGATACTAGCACTAAAAAGAAAATAATTACCCAAGCATTATTTCCTTTTGGTAATCAAAACTTTGTCAAAGTTAACTCTGATGACTTTGAAGAGCCGAGTGTTTTGGAATTTTCCACTTATAATTCGAAGAATAAATTGCTTTACCAACAAACCATATCTACCCAAAGGGAAAATGAATGGTTTGCTATTGAAGGAACTTTTGTTTGGGATAGTACCCTTGTTGTTTTAGCCTCTTTGTATTATCCCGGTCCTCAAAAAAATCATTTATTATTATATCAATATAGCCTACCCACTTTAGAATTGGTTCAATCGAAAGTTTTACTTAAAACCTTCGCACCAAGCGATACGAGAATTCCTTTTTTACATAAATTATCTCCTGATACTTCCAAATTAGTCATTGCTGCTTGGTCTTATCGAGATACGGAAAAGAAAGCAAATGCGCCAATTGAATTATCAGTTTACAATCAAAATTTTGATAAACTTGAGCAATTTCAAAAAGTACTGCCATTTAAAAATAAGCGACTTTTTCCAGATGATGTTTTAATAGATAACCAAGGAAGATGCTACTATATTGGTGCTAACTATACCGCTGATCCGAATGGTGAAATCCGCTCAAGTGCCATGAAAAAGTTTATTCTTGCTTTCTTCCTACCAGAAAATAAAGATTCTCTTTTTCAATTGCCTAGAAACAAAGTTGACTTTAAGGAAACAAAATTCTTAATTAATGCACAACAAGAATTAGTTGGGTTGAATTTGAGTAGAATAGGTTCTAGAATAAATTTTGGTGGCACTAGTTTATTAAAACTTAATCCTCTTAATCAAACCTTTTTTGTCAATTATCAAGAATTTACCAAAAAACAATTTAAGGCAGCTTTTGCTGAACCTAATCCTTCTTTACCTACGCCAAAACATATTTTTGATGACGGCTATAGTTTGCAACAGGTTTTTACGCATCCAACAGGTTATTATTTAACAGGTGAAAGATATGAACCAACAGGTTGGGATTGGGATGCTGAAACACTAGAGGAAACAGTTGCCAATTATGAATTGCAAGATATTTTTGTCATTAAAATAGATAAAAATGGCCGCTTTCAATGGATGAGTCGCATTCCCAAAAATCAATCTCTAACAGATGAATTTGCGCCTTTCTTCTCTTATAAAGCATTTAAAAGAAAAAACGATTTACTTTTTTTATTTAATGATACTCCTAATAAACCGAAGATACAGCATGCTGAAAAACAGATATTGTCCTCAAATCTTAAAGATGTGAGCCTAATGATTACCCAATTATCACTATCGGACGGCCACTTTAAAAAACGGCGACTCCAAAATTTATTAAGCAATCAATATTTAGCCTACCCTAATTTTATCCATCAAATTAGTGCTAATGAACTCTTTTTTTATGCCAAAGGCCAAACTACTCGTGCAAGAAAGTCCATCGTGAAAGTTTTACCACTAAAGCCAGACTGATTATTTAGGGTGCATCCCAAATGGTCGTTTTTGAAATGGTCGTATCTGATAATTTCAAATTATCTGATATGTAAGTTGGTTAAGTATTACATATCAGATAAGTAATCAGACAAATTTAAGACAAGTTTCTTTTGCAGTAATTTGGAATCCAACCATTATTTACAAATTCCCAGTTTTTGAATCGACAACCATTAACACTATTCCGTTTTCAAAGCCTCCACAGGGTTAGCACTAGACACTTTTATTGATTGGTAACTTACTGTAAATATTGCTAAAAGAATAGCGAAAAAGATAGCGAAAATAAAGGGCAGCGCATTGATTTGAGTAGCATAAGCAAAATCTTGCAACCAGTTTTGAACTAACCAATAACCAAATGGTACGGCAATCAATCCTGCAATTAGTACTAATTTCACAAAATCTTTAACCAGCAAATTGATTAAACTAAATATAGAAGCCCCTAGTATTTTACGAACCCCAATTTCTTTAGATCGCTGTTCTGCCATAAAAGAAGTCAAACCGAATAGACCTAGTATGGCTATAAAAATAGCTAATAAGGTAGTATATAAAACCGTTTGACCAAATCTTTCATTTTCTTCATATTGCTTTTGGAATTTCTCATCTAAAAATGAATATTGTATAGGGTGAGTTGGTTCTAGATTTTTCCATGT
Source organism: uncultured Saprospiraceae bacterium (assembly GCA_964644655.1). GTDB lineage: Bacteria > Bacteroidota > Bacteroidia > Chitinophagales > Saprospiraceae > JAFMDF01. The sequence continues at coordinate 11,371 of CAZXYA010000010.1, forward strand.
CTCTTTTAGCGCATTAATCGTTGTTGGCATATTTTCTTGGGCAAGCTTAAAAGAGGCATAATTATATGCATGTTTATCCTGTCGAGCAGACATAGCTAATGGGCGAATCTCCTTCTCTAAACTCCTAAAATGATGGTCTTTTACAACACCAATGATAGGGCCAAAATCGTTTTCACCAACAAAATTAAATCTTTTTCCGATGGGGTTTCCTTCGATATATTCTTTCACAAAAGTTTCATTAACTACAAAAGCTTTGGTCGTGTCCATTGTAAAATCGTAAGAAAAAAAGCGCCCCTCCAATATTTCTAAGCCCATTGTCTCTTCAAATGCTGGTGTTACAAATAACATATCAGGATTTTGATTACCCTCGATTCCTTCCATATGAATGGTATAACTAGAATTCTTATACCCTGGCACATTATTAGAAAGGGTCATTGACTCCACTCCATTGATGCTTAATAACTCATTTTGTTGGCGCATTATTTTTGTTGGCGTCTCCCAACGATTTATCTCAACTGTTATTACTTTTTCCCCTTTAAATCCTAAATCTTGGGATTGCATATAGTCCAATTGTTTAACAATAAAAGTCATCATTATAATTAGCACTACAGTAATAGAAAATTGAGTAACAACTAATCCTTTTCTAAAGATAGCAGCACCAGTTGTTTTTAAGGTTTTTCCTTTTAAAGTTTTAACGGGCTTAAAATTAGATAAAAAGAAGGCGGGATAAATTCCTGCCAACAAGCCAATTAATACCCCTATTCCCATCAAAGGCAGAAACATCGAGGAAAAGTTTCCTTGAAAAAAGGTTAAATTACGGTCAACAATACGATTAAAGGAAGGCAATAAAAATTCTGCAAAAACTAAAGCAATCCCCAATGCAAAAAAAGACTGCATGGTTGATTCTAATAAAAACTGGCTAATCAACTGAGATTTATTAGCACCCGACACTTTCCGCATTCCCACTTCCATAGCACGAGTAGTCGCTTTTGCAGTCGCCAAATTTAAATAATTGATACAAGCAATTAAGAGTACGA
>CAZXYA010000010.1:12417-32090 GCA_964644655.1 uncultured Saprospiraceae bacterium
AAGCAATAATTCCGTACAAATATAATTTAAGAATATTGCCACTAGCCGCTCTTACTCCACTAATATCTTCAGAAAACAAATGAATTTGACTAAATGGTTGGTATTTCCATTTAGACAAATCAGTTATTGTTTCCACCTTCATATTAGCAGCATTCATTTCTCTTTTATAAATAGGAAATAGCACTTGGTCTGTTCTTTCTGCTATCATCTGAATATCAGCCGTTGGAGATTTCAGGATATAAGTCGTTACATTATTAGCCAACCAATGGTCAAACCATGTTTGATAAAAAGGAGTATAGACTTCATATTGCAGATAAGAATCCCCATTATCTCCACTTAGCACTCCCGTAATGATATAGTCCTGTTCTCCATCTCCTTTTATTAATTCGCCTACTGGGTTGACATCCCCAAAAAACAATTTAGAGAGTCGCTCAGATATAACCATGCTATTATCCAAATCCATTGCCGTCTTAGGATTTCCATAAAGGAAAGAAAACTGAAAAACATCAAAAAAAGAACTATCTATATTAGCAACATCTTTTACATATAAAGATTGGTCGTCTTTCGTTAATAATATCCGCCATTCTTCATTCACAGCGGTTGATTTTTCTACGCCAACGACTTCCGTTGCCAAAACAGGAGCTAAATTTTTAGGCGTATAAGTCCATCCCCCCTCCGAATTACTTGGTTGTCGAAAAACCCTATATATTCGGTCATTCTCTGGAATCCAAGTTTCATAACTCAACTCATGTTGAATGTAGATATAGGATAAAATAGCTACGACAAAACCAATTGCCAGTCCTAAAATATTAATCGAGGAATGAAGCTTATCTTTTATTAAATTTCTAAAAGCAATTTTTAAATAATTTCTAAACATAATCCGTCTTTAATGTTGGGTGATTTCGTACAAGGTATACTTTACCAACGCAATGCCAAACATTTAAATTACTGATTACTAATTATTTATAAAATTATTTTAAAATTTAGGTCGTTTTTTTTGTCCGAAAATGGACGGTTGGTGTTCGGTCTTGGACGGCTATAATTGGCGATTGATTATAGCCACTGATTTTAATAAGTATGGTCTAGCAATAAAAAATCCGTTGGGAAGTTAATCCGTTGAGGGCTTCTTTTATGCCCTACGGATTATTTTCCCAACGGATTTCTCTCTTCTTATGATGATTCTAATTAGACTCCGTTAATTATGATTTAACTCTAGCGGTGCCTGTCCCCGTAGAAATTTCTAAATCATACATCGCTTTACCAATCTTCGCGTCTTTTTCGATATGCCCATTATTTCTATTGCCGATTCTTCGCTCAGAATCAAAATCAAAAGGAGCTATAATTCGACCGCTATTAATCCCACATTTCATTTCAAAATCTCCTTCTACTTTGTTCCCTGCAAAATCTAATACCGCATTACCAGTTCCAGAACTTAAGGCTAAATCTGCTTCAATTGGTCCACTTATGGTAAATGCTACATTCCCCGTTCCAGAATTCAAAGTAGAATTCCCAGTTGGTTTAACCTTCCTGAATTGAACATTTCCAGTCCCTGAATTCGCATCAAATTTTCCTTCTGAGTTGGTCACTCTTACAGCATTCGTTCCTGAGTTCAAATCAAATTTTCCTTTGGCATTATCAATAGTTACGCCGCCTGTACCAGAGTTAATATCAAATCGACCTTCCATCCCTTCTATAAAAATATCTCCTGTGCCAGAATTGGCATCTAAATCAGCGGTTACACCCGAAATCGTTAAATCTCCTGTACCGCTATTTACGTCCAAATCTAGATTATCAGGCACCATCAATACCCAGTTAGAAACATTACCACTCCAATTATTCCGAATTTTCTTTTCTTCAATCACTAGTGTTTTGCCGTCATAATTAACCCTCACCCTAACTTTATCGGCATTCCATTCTCCTCTAACTTCTACTTCCGTCGTTTTTCCTTTTTGGATGGTAATATCTCCAGTCAAGCTACTTATTTCTACAAATTCTACATTTTGGAAAGTCTTGTCTAATTTTTGAGCGACTAATAAAGTCGGTAAAGCGGCTAAAAAAATAACACATAAAACAACTTTATTCATTAATAAGTACTTGTACAAAATTAATCGACACTTTAGAAAGAGGGTAATGAGTTGATGAGTTCATAAGATAAATGAGGTAAACAAAGCATTTTAGACCAAATACTAGGCTCATTAGCTCAGTATCCTCAAAAAGTGTCGAATATTTCTGCTCAGGTACTTATCTTTTTCATCGGATGTTTTTTAGTTTAAAGAAATGAATTTAGGTTTGTATGAATAGAGACAGGTTATTTTTGGAAAGGATGCTTGAATTGATGCTAGAATTGTTATTTTTAAAATTCCTTTTATCCTCAGGCGAATTATTGGGAAAAATACCGTATGTTCCTACCCAATTAAAGCATCAATCATCTCTTAAAGCCTGTATAGGATTAGCCGTAGCCGCCTTAATAGACTGAAAACTCACCGTCAAAAATGCAATCCCAATTGCCAATAAACCTGCCAAAGCAAACATCCACCAACTCAAAGAAATCGCAAAAGCAAAATCTTGTAACCAACGATTCATGCCGAACCAAGCAATAGGTGTAGCAATAACTAATGCAATCCCTACCAATTTCAAGAAATCTTTAGATAACAAACCAACGATTTGCATAGTCGAAGCACCAATGACTTTCCGAACACCAATCTCCTTCGTTCTTCGTTGCGTCACATAAGCTGCTAATCCTAATAAACCCATACAAGCAATAAAAATAGCTAATAAAGAAAATAGGCTAAAAACTCGTTTAGCGGTTTGTTCTGCTTCATAAAAGGCATTTAAGTCCCCATCCATAAAGGTAAATCGGAAAGGTTGTTCTGGCCAGAACTGTTTCCATTTTTGTTCGATTTGGTTAATGGTCGATTGGAAATCCCCTCCTTTGATTCGGATATTAAAAAAGGCATTCAATCCATTTGCTCCTGCTGGATTGACTAAAAATAAGGGTTCTATATTTCTATGCAGAGATTGAAAGTGAAAATCTTTTACGACACCCACCACCGTAAAAGCTTCATCCTGTTGATTGGGGTCAAAATCACTAGAAAAAACTTGTTTTCCTATTGGGTCGATTAAACCTAATGTTTTAACAGCAGTTTCATTCAATACGACCGAATTAGAATCCGCAAATGCTTTAGCAAAATCTCTCCCTTCTACCATTTCCATGCCCATACATTCGACGTAGTTTTCGTCCACTACTATTTGCCGTCCTGTAGCCTTTTCATTATCGCCTGATGCGCGCCAGGAAGTACCAAAATAGGTCATTCCAGGAATCGCATTACTAGATGCCACGCCAATAATTCCATTCATTCTAGCTAATTCTTCTTTCATGGTTTGGGCTTTTTGTGCATCTAAATTGCCCGCCCCCTTAAGGTTAATCACATTTTCTTTGTCAAATCCTAGTTCTTTATTTTGAATAAAATCTAATTGGCGAAAGACGACAATCGTTGCCACAATCAACACTACAGAAATGACAAATTGCACCACTACTAAAGTATTTCTCAATAAAGCCCCTTTTTGGGTAGCAAATAACTTTCCTTTTAACACTTCCAAGGGTTTAAATCCTGTTAGAATAAATGCTGGATAACTGCCTGCGAATAAACCGATTAAAACTGCTCCCAACAAAAAGGATAAAATAGCTGGCACATTCGCAAAAGTCCACAGGCTAATCGACTTTCCTGCAATGTCATTAAATAGAGGCACTAAAAATAAAAGGATGACAAAGGCTAAAATGGCACTTATAAAACTGATGGTTACAGCCTCTACCAAAAACTGACTGGCAATTTCTTTTTTGCTAGAACCCAATGTTTTTCGAATGCCTACTTCCTTCGCTCTTTCGGCTGATTTAGCTGTTGCCAAATTCATAAAATTAATGATGGCAATAAACAAAATAAATAAGGCAATGACACTAAAAATATAAACCCTATTCAAGCTTCCCACAGGTTTCAACTCCGCTTCTAAATTCGATTTTAAGTAAATATCTTTGATGGGCTGTAAGGTATAAATATAGCCATTTCCACTCTTTTGATATTCGTCATAAGATACCCCAAAATTCCGCAGCACTTCTCCCGAAGCATATTTAGTCACCAAATCTGGAAATTTTGCCGCTAATTTTTGTGGGTCTGTTCCTTCTTTTAATAAAAAATAAGTGTAACTATCAAAGCCAATATGATTGGCATTCTGAATAAAAGGATTCAGCGAACTACCTGACATTACTAAATCAAAATCAACATGAGAATTGGCTGGTACATCCTTACAAATACCCGTCACTTGTAAGTCATTATCATTCTGTGCAATGTCTACAATTTTCCCAATGGGATTTGTGTTTCCAAAATATTTTCTAGCCGTTGATTCGGTTAATACGACCGTATTTGGTTGTTTTAATACTTCGGCAGGATTGCCTTTTATCAAGCCAAAATCAAAAACTTCAAAAAAGTTACTATCTGCCCACATCCGTTCTTTTTCTTCAAAAACTTCATTCCCCTTTTTTAGTAAAATAGACCCTGGAAACTTAAATATTCGACAACTTTCTTCTATTTCTGGATATTCTAATTTCGCTGATACGGCATAAGAATGTGGAATAGTTGCATATTCTGTATGCCGCCCAGGATAGAGTCTATCCAACACCATTCGATGAATACGGTCTCCTTTTTCATGAAAACTATCATAACCCAATTCTCCTTGGACATAGAGTAAAATCACTAAAAAACAAGCCATTCCAATAGCTAATCCTAGAATATTTATAATAGAAAAGGTTTTATTGCTCAGAAGGTGGCGCAGGGCTATTTTGAAGTAATTTTTTAACATGGAAGAGGGAGTTATGAGTGGTTAGTGATGAGTTATGAGTAAGCAGCAACAGTAGCTTAGGATTCCAGCTAGGCTGTTCAGAATTACGGAGATATAGTATTTTTTTCTCCCCGAGTTTCTGTTTCGATGTTTCTAGTCTCCTGACGACCGTATCTATAGTCGTCAGGACGACTGGATAGTCGAATCTAGTCTGGACTAGACTCATCGGTTCCAAAAGTTGGGGAACTTTATCCCTAATTCTGAACAGCGTAGCTTCCAGCCTGAATAGCAAATCAAAATAATTGGGTAAATACTGAATGGCTGCACCGCAATGAAGCAGTACAACCATTAGTTTTTCAATCGGGTATAATTTCTTACAAAAGCCTTGAACTGGTTGCTAGTTGCTGGTTATGCAACAAACTAGCAACTAGCCCACTAAATATACTGTTGAACGATATTTTCAGTCACGACTTGTCCATCTAATAATCGAATCACTCGATTACCAAATTCTGCGCAATAAGGAGAGTGCGTTACCATAATGATCGTCGCACCTTCTGCATTTAATTGGGCCAAAGTCTTCATTACATCGTCGCCATTTGAGCTATCCAAGTTACCAGTCGGCTCATCCGCTAGGATTAATTTTGGCTTATTGACAACCGCTCTAGCAACGGCAACTCTTTGCTGCTGACCACCAGATAGTTGTTGAGGAAAGTGATTTCGACGATGCATGATATTCATACGCTCTAATAATTCCTCTACTCGCTTCTTTCTTTCCGCAGAAGGAACTTTGGTGTATAACATGGGTAATTCTACATTTTCAAATACCGTTAATTCGTCAATTAAATTAAAGCTTTGGAAAATGAAGCCAATATTATGTTTTCTTAGATTAGACCGCTTTCTTTCTGGATACTTTGCGACTTCTTCTTCTAAGAACCAATATTCTCCATCAGAAGGATTATCAATTAGGCCAAGAATGTTCAATAAAGTGGATTTCCCACAACCAGAAGGGCCCATAATAGAGACAAATTCGCCTTCTTTGATTTCAATATTTAATTTGTTGATGGCAGTTGTTTCGACTTCTTCCGTCCGATACACTTTCACCAAATCCTTGATTTTTATCATATAATTTTGATTTGCGTAGGGTTAAGGGCAGAGGGCTAAGGGATGCACCCTGCCACTAAACCTATTCCTACAAAATTTGGAAATTTAAACTTGCAAAGGGCTAAGGGCATGAGGGCTTAGGTGAAGCCAAAACCGATAATCCAATGCTTTTAATTTAATGTTTTACTAAAGTTTGTAATTTTTCTGCATGTCGTCTAAGCGATTATACAATCTTACTTTTCTTTCTGTTTTTATTAGGCTCCTTCGTTCCAATTAAATCAAAATGTTGGCACATTCAAAAGCAGACCTTCTAGCATATCTAAGAAATTTCTGGAATTCCTTATTTCCATCACCAGAACCTTCTGCAATGTTATTGGAGATACTCATTCCTGCACCTCGTAATTGGTCCGCAGATCGGAATAATTTTTGGCTTTCCAAAAAATCTGCTATTAAAAATAATTCGCCTGTAATTTCAATAGCAATTTTCCATATTTCTAAGTTTTCAAATCAAAATACTCGTCTCATTTTAGTATGTTTTAAGTTTAAAAAGTGAATTTAAACAAAGAACTTACAAATTCTCAATTTTGCACGAGACCTCCTCAGCCCTCTGCTATTTCAACACCAATTCATCCTTATCGCCAAAATTATCATAACTAGAAGTAATCACGATATCTCCTGCTTGCAATCCTTGAGTCACTTCATAAAAACTTGGGTTTTGACGACCTACTTTAATGTCTCTTTTATAAGCCGTATTCGTTGCAGGGTCTATCACATACACCCAATTTCCACCAGTCGTTTGATAAAATCCGCCTCTAGCAATCAATAAAGCTTCTGTTTCTCCACTTAGGGCTAGTTTTACGGAAACGGTTTGTCCTCGTTTGATAGTCGGTGGAATCTGGGAAGTAAAAATCATATCTACTTCAAAAACACCATTCCGAACATCTGGGTAAATTTTCTTTATCTGTAAGTCATACCAGATGCCGCCCAAGGGGAAAGACCCTTTTTGATTCAAAAAGATGCGTGTAATGTAAAATTCATCAATTCTTCCTCTAACTTTAAAGTTCCGTAGGTCATCTAATTGGGCAATTCTCCCACCTTGGTTAATCAATTCTCCTATCTCCGAGTCCATGCCTGATAATTGTCCATTAATGGGTGACCGCACTAATAAATTTTCTAAAGTTTGCTTGCTAATATTGAGGTTTCGGCGCATTAAATCTACAGAATTTTCTAATTGATTTTCTTGTACAATTTGAGACATAGAATCTCTTCGAATTACTTCTGCTAATAATTTTTTTCTTCTTTGTAAATGTTCATACTGATCTTGCGTTTCTTCAAAATCGACTTGTGCAATGACATCATCTTTATATAAACTCTTATTCCTTTTAGTTCTTTTAGACAATAAATCAAGGTTAAACTCGACATCTAAGGCTTGCTCTCTTAAATTTAAACTTTGCTGTTCTCTAGTTAATTTCAGGTTTTCTAATTGATTTATTTGATTCATAATTTGCCCTTCCGATTGCAAATAATTTAATTGCAAATTTGGGTTAGACAATTGCATGATTTTTTGTCCTTTCTTCAACATTGCTCCATCTTCTACATAAATTTCTTCAATTCGACCACCTTCTACCGCATCAATAAAAACTGTTTTAATCGGTTCTACTACCCCTGTAATAGGAATAAATTCTTGGAAGACCCCTTGATGAATGGTATCCACTAGCAGTCGATTCATTTCTACATTTAATTTAGAAACACCAATATTTTCATAATAATTTTTGCCAAAAAAGACTAAGGCTATAAGTACTGCCAATATCAAGACTATTTTTTGCCAACCCAATCCTTTCTTTTTTATTTTTTTGTCCATCTTTTATTTTTCAGTTTAATAAGTAGGATGATTTGCTTCTTTAAAAAATATTATATCAAATATATTTTGCTTATTGAAATAGCTATGCCAAAAATATAATCAACTGATTATCAATAAATTAAAAAACAACATCGCAACCTTTTCTATTTTTTCATGTCCGTAATAGTACAATCATTGTCCGAATGTGGACAGTTTTACTTAACTTAGCCACAAAATCACCAATTATACCGACAAATATGAAAAAAGAAGGGAAAATTTTAATCATAGATGATGAAGAGGATATTCTATTAACACTCCGTATTTTTCTCAAACAGCATTACACTTTTGTTAAAGCGGAAACCAATCCACATTATATTCCAAGATTATTAAGACAATTCGATTTTGATGTCGTCCTTTTAGATATGAATTTCCGCCAAGGAGATACTTCTGGTGCAGATGGTATTACCTGGTTAACCAAAATCAGAGAATTAAGCCCAGAAACCCAAGTGGTAATGATAACCGCTTATGGAGATGTGAATACTGCTGTCAAAGCACTAAAAGTAGGGGCTTCTGATTTTGTATTAAAACCTTGGAAAAATGAAAAATTATTAGAAACAGTCAATGTGGCTTACGATAAAAAAAGGAATCCACAGGGAGAACAAGTCGCTCCACAAGCAAGTGGATTAAGCCCTGATATTGACCAGCAGTATAGTAAAATTGTTGGAGAGTCTGCGCCGATTAAACAAACCTTAGCTACGGTGGCCAAAGTCGGAAAAACGGACGCTAATATTCTAATTTTAGGCGCCAACGGAACAGGAAAAGAACTAATCGCTAGAGAAATTCACCGACAGTCAGAAAGAGTCAATAAAATATTTGTTTCGGTAGATTTAGGTGCTGTTCCCGAATCATTATTTGAAAGTGAATTATTTGGACATAAAAAAGGGGCTTTTACGGACGCCTACGAGGATAGAATTGGTCGATTTGAAGCAGCAAATAGTGGTACGCTATTTTTAGACGAAATTGGTAATCTTTCTTTGCCTTTACAAGCAAAATTATTATCAGCTTTGCAAACTCGACAAATTCGGAAGATTGGCGAGCATAAAATGACTAAAGTGGATATACGGCTAGTTTGTGCGACCAATATGCCGCTTTACGATATGGTAAAAGCAGGGACATTTAGACAGGATTTATTATATCGAATTAATACCGTAGAATTAAATTTACCTAGTCTTGCCGAACGAATGGAAGACATTCCACTTTTGGCTAAACATTTTCTAAAAATCTACAGCAAAAAGTATCAGAAATCCTCTATGAAATTTGCGAAAGAGACTTTGGCAAAATTAACCAGTTATCATTGGCCCGGTAATATTCGAGAGTTACGGCATGCCGTAGAAAGAGCCATTATTTTAGCAGATGGGACTATTCTACAACCTGATGACTTTTTATTCCAAGAAACAGTGCAAGAGAATAAGGGCGAAGGTATTAAAGTGGATAGTTTTAATTTGGAAGAAGTAGAACGGCAAGCAATCAATAAAGCTCTGAATAAACATAAGGGGAACGTCAGTAAAGCTGCAGATGAATTAGGGATTACTAGACAATCCTTATATCGACGAATGGAGAAACACGGTCTTTAATAGTTATAAATTAGGAGTGATGCCTGTCTACCGACAGGTAGAAGTTATAAGTGGGGCAAAAATTGAAATATAATAATAAACATTGAAAATTAACAAAGCACTAAACTATAGTTACGTAGCAATAGAAGGAAATATTGGCGCAGGAAAAACAACGCTTAGCGAAATGCTCGCCAAGGAATTTGATTATCGTTTGATACTAGAAGCATATACCGAAAATCCTTTTTTGCCCTTATTTTACGAAAATCCAGAAAGATATACCCTACAAGTCGAATTGTATTTTATGACTCAGCGACATAAACAATTGCAGCGATATTATTCGACGCCAACCCAATTTCAAGAAAATACCATTGCTGATTATTTCTTTTTAAAAACCCTTTTATTTGCCGATAGTAATTTAGAAGGGGAAGAAAAAAGTTTATTTCAGCAACTTTTTCATAGTCTAAATGCTAATTTTCCCAATCCAGACATCCTCATTTATTTGCATCGTCCTATCCTAGAATTGAAAACCTACATCCAACAAAGAGGTCGAGCAATGGAAGAAACCATTGACCCTATTTATTTAGACAAGGTTGAAAAGGCTTATTTTGGTTTTTTGAAAACCCAACCTGATTTTCCAGTATTAGTTATTGATATGGAGGGGATTGATTTTGTAAAAATGCCTTGTGCTTATGACAAAATTGTGAGTTTATTGCAGAAAGAATATGAGACTAAAGTTCATTATTTGAAATTGAGTTAAATAAGTTTCACGTTATTCAGTAGTTTTATAGACGACGCAAATACTAACTTGTTACTGCCATAGTACTTATCCATAAATAAAGACAAAAGATACAATCAATTCTTTTAGGCAAAACACGAATAACTTCCAAAATATCAATTCTTAATCTCAAGTCGTCCAATTATAAACTATTAGCTACTAACTATAAAATACTTGTTTAAAAAAGTCTTTAGAAACTTTATCACATCCTATTTTTCCGCTATAATAGCACTCAAAATTCAAAATTTATCATTCAAAATTAAATCTATCGATGTTACGCACTTGATAGAATTGAAGAAAATGTTTTTATCCCAAAGTTACAGAAATAGTAAGTTTAGTAGTGCAGCTTATATTATCAAAACTAAAAACAGTCAAATATGGAACGGAAAGAAGACACAAAATTAATATTAGAAATCATAAGAAATGCGCTTGCTATTATTTATTCTTTATCGTTTAATAAAAGTTCAAGATCAAAAATCTTATATTTACAATTGACCCTTGGCTATATCTATAATAGACATGTTTTGGTCGATGGTAATTGGGGACCACAAACGGCTAGAGCAGTTAAGGATATTTTTGAACAGTTAGGCATTAATGGTACTATTACCATCAAAAAACATTGGTTAAACTATCTAGATTTAACAGGAAAAATAGCATTCCGACTTTTTGAACCTTCTAAAAATCCCCTTACCCTACTAAATAATGTCTATGCTGCTATTACTGATTTAGCTGCTCCTGAAAAACATGCTCTATTAGAAAGTCTAAATAAATTTAGACATCATAACACTACTGAAAATTGGTTAAATAATTTTTTGGTCAATAAGGATGTAGCTGGGATTATAGAAGAAGTAAAATTAATTGTGTAAAAAATTATTTTACATTTCACCTCGGCGGATTCGGCGATTCGGCGAAGCCGCCGAGCAAAATATTAGAAAACTCATTTAAACACAGTATTAAACCATTACTTTATCGTATCTAATTCCGTTTCTTCCACCGCATACTTCATCTCCCCCATTATCTCTGCAAATGCCTGATAAGATTTAATCCTATCTGCTATATCGTAAATATTTGTTACCGCAATTAATTCATTCACACCCGTTTTAGATAAAAATTCAGCCGTCTGTTGTTTAACGGTTTCTTTATTACCCACAAAAGAATATTTCAACATTTGTTGTACCGCTGGATGTTTGGAAATATCTCTAAGTTCTTGGGTCATTGTCATTGGTGCTTGTAAGCGACTTCGTTTTCCTGTTAAAATGCCTACTATCCCTCGAATAAGGGTCGTTAACATTTGTTCTGCTGCTTCGTCCGTATCGCCAATGATGACATTGACACCAGCCATCGTATAAGGTTCTTTCAAATATTCAGAAGGCTGAAATTCATTATAATAAATGTTCAAAGCATCGAATAGATGGGTTGTGGCAAAATGGCTAGCAAAAGCATAAGGCAAGCCTTTTTTGGCAGCCAAATGCGCACTATCGGTACTTGAGCCCAAAATATAAATTGGCACATTTACCCCTTCTGCTACATTCGCTCGTACTTTAGCAGCACTATTATTTGTTGAAAAATATTGTTGAATTTTATCAATCTCTTGCGGAAAGGCATAAGTAGCTTGCATCCGACTAGGATTAATGGCGTTGGCAGTTGCTGCATCTGTCCCTGGCGCCCGTCCTAGTCCAAGGTCAATCCGATTGGGATATAAGGCACCTAAAGTACCAAATTGTTCGGAAACGACTAAGGATGAATGATTCGGCAACATAATTCCACCAGAACCTACTCTAATGGTTTTCGTCCCTGCTGCTATATAGCCAATTAATATCTGCGGCGCTGCACTAGCAATACTAATTGAATTATGATGCTCGGCTAACCAAAATCTTTTATAACCATAGCTTTCTGCTGCTTGGGCTAGTTTTAGGCTATTTTTCAGGGTTTCTGCTGGGGTGAGGCCTTCGGAAACTAGGGCTAGTTCTAGGATTGAATAGGCTATGTTTTTATAATTTTGGTTCATATCGTTTACTTTTCTTTTAATTCAAACATCAGTTTTTGTTTTAAATCTTTATTCAAATTTACCACTATTGGTGCAAACCTAACTGGAATTTTATTTTTTTCCCAAAATGCTTTTCTTTCAACTTCATTTTCAAATGCTTCATTAAAAAAATTAAATGCTTTAGAAAATTCAATAGTTATTATCGAATCTTTTGTATCAAAATAGGTAAAAGTACTTGGTGTACTCAAACCACGATAATATCCAATTGTGTCCAAGCTAGTGTTTTGAACATGACACCAAAGTTCTAAAGGTCGATTCAAGATTCCGTATTTTGATTTCATGCCAATTGTATCTTCCCAAGTAACATAATAAATATTTTCTCGCTCAGGAATCAACTCAATAGTAACATTAAGTATTTTTTTCGGATTCTTGTCCTTTTTCTTAACACGAGGCACTAAAATAAGACCATTCCAACTATAAGCTGGTCCTCGCCAAAATGTCATTGATAATAACAAATAGCTACAAAATACAATAGATAAAAATGGAAATATTAAACCTTTTTTTTGTGGTTTACTTTTTTTCGCCCATAAGAAATAGATACCATAAATGATTAATCCAAGATAACCCAATCCGTAATAAATAATATCAGCCAAACCATATCCAAATCGAACACGTCCAATCGCTAAAAACAAGCATAAAACACCAAGAATGATTAAAGGTGAAATTTGAAAGACTTCTCTCATTTTATGTCAACTTCTCTAAAGCCCCCTTAATCCGCTTAATAGCCTCCCGCAATTGCGCTTCCGAAGCTGCATAAGACATCCGAAAATACCCCTCTGCCCCAAAGGAAACACCAGCCACCAAAGCCACATGCGCCTCCGTCAACATATACATACAAAAATCGCTTGAATTATTGATAATGGTATCGCCCGTTCTTTTGCCAATAAAGTTACGAATATCAGGAAAGACATAAAAAGCACCTTCTGGTTCATTGACTTTTAATCCAGGAATTTCCCTTAATAAACCCAATACCATATCTCTTCTTCGTCTAAATTCCTTCCGCATTTCATAGGTAGGGGTCATATCTGCTAAAAGTGCCGTGACCGCTGCTTTTTGCGCAAAGGCATTAGTCCCAGAAGTAACCTGTCCTTGGTGTTTGGCACAAGCTTTAGCAATGTGTAAAGGCGCGCCAATATAGCCTAATCGCCAGCCAGTCATGGCATAGCCTTTAGCAAAACCATTGACCGTAACAGTTTTATCTTTAACCGCATCAAATGTTCCTATACTAGAATGGTGTCCAACAAAATTGATATATTCATAAATTTCATCCGAAACGACATACACATGCTCGTATTTACCAATTACATTGGCAATTGCTTCCAACTCTTCTGCTAAATAAACCGAACCAGTTGGATTACAAGGGGAAGAAAATAAGACAAATTTAGTTTTATCGGTAATGGCTGCATCGACTTGTGCTGCCGTCACTTTGTAATCATTTTCAATACCTGCAAAAACATCTATAGGTACGCCTCCTGCCAAACTAACAATTTCTGAATAAGTCACCCAATAAGGGGAAAAAATCACCACTTCATCTCCGTCATCCAAAAAAGCGTGGCACAAATTATGCAAGGATTGTTTGGCACCAGTAGAAACAACCACTTGATTAGGGGTAAATTCCAAGTCATTGTCTCTTTTAAATTTTGTGCAAATGGCTTCTCTTAATTCCAATAATCCTGGGACGGGGGTATATTTGGTAAATCCTTCGTCCAATGCTTTTTTAGCGGCTTCTTTGATATGGTCTGGCGTATCAAAATCTGGTTGCCCCAAACTTAAACTAATCACATCTTTTCCTTCCGCTCTTAATTCTCTGGCTAATTGCGACATTTTTAAAGTCGCTGATTCTGCCATGTTTATTACTCTTTGGGAGATTGGAGAAGTAGTAGTTACATTCATTTTTAGCTATTTTTTACAGTACAATAGAGCGTCAGAATAAAAATTGACATTACTTATTTTAATAATATATCTAAAATCCGTTGGGAAAACTAATCCGTTGGGGAAAAATATGCCTAATGGATTAGCTCTCCACAGTTTACTCCGACTTTATCGGAAGTAAAATCGTTGACGGTATACAACCTTTATGTTGAATATTACAAAATTATTGGTAACAAATCTTTGGTTAGCTGTTCTGCAAAGTTATTACTTTTTAAAACTATATGGCTGTTCCAGTTTTGGATATTTTACTATTCCAAATAAATGTATCCGTGTTATAACTTATCCGTGTTAAGATTTTACCAAGCAGAGCTTGGCACTACAGAAATAGTCCCTAATTACTCCTCTGCAATCCGTTTCTTCAAATCCCGATTCACCGCAATACTGGCATTTAATTCAAAACCAATCAATAAAATAAAAGCATTCAATTGTATCCAAATCATCAATACGATAACAGTAGCAATCGAGCCATAAAATTTATTATAAGAGGCAAAGTTATCAACGTAAAAAGAAAAAAGAACAGAAGATAAAATAGACAATAAAGAAGCAAGGGTCGCTCCTGGGGTAAAGAATTTAAACTTTCGATGCATCCCTGCACCATAGCGATAAATAATGGAAATCCCTGTATAAAAAAGGGCTAAAATGACTAGCCATCGCACTAGATAAATGCTGTATTTAGTAAAAAAATCCAATTTTACTACCTCACTAATAGTTGTAATGATTAAGCTACCTAAAATGATAAAAATGACGGATACCAATAAGAGTAAGCCTAATTGCACCGTCAACAAAATTGCTATTCCTCGTTTTTTCAACCCATTCCGTTTTTTAAAAGTCGTTTCTAAATAGGACTTATCAAAACTATGCATCAAAGTCATCATTCCATTCGAGGCAAAAAATAAGGCTAAAATAAAACCAAAAGACAATAAACCGATTCTAGGATTAGAGGTGATGTCTTGAATAAATTCAAATAAACTTCTGCCTGCTTCTCCAGGTAGAATAACCTGAATTTCTTTATTTAAGACCTCATAATAATTTTCGTGTTCCAAAAAATAATTGAGCAAATATTCTTGAAACAGCGGCAATAAGGTAAACAACATAATTAAGGCAGGAAACAGTGACAAAAAGAAACTAAATGCCATTGAATTTGCCCGAGTCGTTAAATCTCGCCGTTGCCCTTCATTATAAATAAACACCGCTACATCTGAAATAGGTACTTTAAAAAAGCCCGGAAAAGAATGCGTCTTTGCCCAATTAATCACGCCCAACACCAAAGGGTGCTTTAAGAAAAAATCGGTTATTTGTTGAACGGTTGGGAATTTCATTAGTGGGTTTATGAGGTAATGAGGTGATGAGTTAATGAGATCAGCATCATAAATTGCTCATCACCTCATTAACTCATCCACTCATTATCCTTCTTCATAATAAGGCATCAATTTATCCAATAAAACGGCTGGTGCAGGAATAGATGCATTCGTCTCCATATTCACAAAACATAATTTCACGCTACCACCATTCACTAAATCGCCATTTTCTTTATAGATTTCATGATTATAAGTGATTGTGTCTTTTGGTAATCTTCGAATAATCGTCTTGACCGTTAATAATTCATCATAATAGGCTGGACGAACATAGCGCATATTTAAAGACATAACAGGCATCATCACCTTCTCCTTTTCTTCTAAATCCAAATACCGTACCCCTAAATCACGCATGGCCTCTACCCGACCGATTTCGTAATATTTGGGATAATGCCCATAATATAAATAGCCCATTTTATCCGTTTCGGCGTATCTGACTCTGACTTTTGTTTCGTGTATAAACATTGGGAATTTTCAATTTTCAATTTATAATTTTCAGTTTTCAAAAAGGTTTTCCTATTCCATTTCTAAAAATTAACACCTTTAAACTACTCATTCTTCCTTATTCGACCTAATTTGCGGTTTTTTTGATAAAATTGGTTAATCGTACTGTTAACAGGCTATATAACCGTGTACCGTCAAAACTATGCTTTTTCCAAAAATCACCTTGAATTGTAAAGGTCAATTACTAAGTTTAGAAAAACCTATTGTCATGGGCATTCTAAACGTGACTCCCGACTCTTTTTACGATGGCGGGCAATATACCGCCAATTCTGCCATTTTGCAACAAGCAGAAAAAATGTTGACGGCAGGCGCAAAGATAATTGATATTGGCGGAATGTCTTCCCGACCAGGTGCCGAAATTATTGAAACCGAAGAAGAACTAAGGCGGGTTATTCCTGCAATTGAAGCCATTATCAAGCTTTTTCCAGATACCATTATCTCCATTGACACCATTCGTTCGGCTGTTGCTAAGGCAGCAGTTGAAGCGGGGGCAAGCATGATTAATGATATTTCGGCAGGAAAATTGGACGATAATTTTTATCAAACTGTAGCTGATTTAAATGTCCCTTATATTCTGATGCACATGCTAGGAAAACCAAAAAATATGCAAGATAAACCTGCGTATGAGGATATTTCCTTAACGGTATTAGATTTTTTCATCAAAGAAGTAGGAAAATTGCGGGAATTAGGCATAAAAGATATTATATTAGACCCTGGATTTGGATTTGGCAAGACGATTGACCATAATTATCAATTGCTCAATAACATGCATACTTTCCAAATCTTAGATTTGCCCATTTTAGCAGGTATTTCTAGAAAATCAATGATTCATAAATTTTTAGCGATTACGCCTCAAAGGGCATTAAATGGCACAACTGCCTTAAATATGATTGCCTTACAACAAGGAGCTAAAATTTTACGAGTCCATGATGTCCAAGAAGCAGTAGAAACAGTTAAGCTATATTTGCAATTAGAGAAAAACAAATAAATCGATATAAAAGGAGTCAGGTATTAAGAGACAAGAGAAAACACATACTTTAAATGGCCTATCAATTAACAGAAGAAAATATAAAACACGCCACGCTGAGTTTTTTGAAGACTTATTATAAAAATAATGAGTCTAGAGGGTTTGGCAATACAATCGCCACTTTGGATATGCATGCAGGTGATGGTATTATAGCAGATGGGTATATCAAGTTTTCAGTAGAAGAAGACCCAATTGCTAATATGTCAGCTAAAGATGCTGAGAAAGTCATACTTGAAGAAAAATCTGCTAAGAAAAAAATCAAAAAATCCTTTCTAGCTACTTTTGAAGCCACTTCTCAAGGAACCGCTTCCGAAATTCAATATAGTGTTCAAAATACTTTACTTTGTATTGATGCCCTAGCCGTTGCGAGTATTATAGCTGCCACTTGTTATGGTTATAATTATATAAATGATCAATTCACCCTCAACCAGTTAGGAGACTTCAAATTTTTTGGTGGATTTGTTTTGCTCCTACTTACCTCGATGATTGGGTATATGCTTATTTTTAGATATTTGTCGAGGTATCACCATATTCATGCCTTAGCACAATTCAAACGCTATCATGCAGATGAACAATGGATATCTTATGGGGAAGATGTATTCGCCAATCCGGGCAATAAATATTTAGTAGAGCTAAAAAAACAATGTATTCAGGTAGGATATGGGCTAATCGTAGTTGACCAAACATTACAACCTAGTTTGGTAATGACTCCTAGAAGAAAATCTAAGAAAAAAGACAAGCGAAAAAAACGATTTTTTTCGGCTGAAAAAATCAGCAATCAAAAAGCGTTCAAATGGGTCGGGGGCATTAAAATGCCACAGCTCAAAGCTCCTATTAATACTACTGATTATTCGAGGTTTACTAAATCCTATTGGAAACAAGGGGCGATTATTCTAGCCATGTCATTTGTCATGGTAGAAATTTGCATAGAAGAAAGAAAAAATCCAAATATTGTCTATTTGGATTCGGAAAAGTACCAACAGGAATTACAACAAAATAAAACAGTATCTATCCCAGAGCCAAGTGATTATATGGTAGAAACCCCAGATGGTCGATCTGTGTTGAATAGTGAATTAGAAAAAGAAAAGATAGCGGCTGAAAAGAAAAAGGCAGCTACAGTTATGCCAAAGACTGTTCTAAAAAAGAAAGTACGACCTAAAACCTCCAAGAAAGACGCCTTAATTATCTCTACCGGCATAGCAGAAATCGTCAGTTACGATTGTAATCGCTTATCAGCTATGGATGGTTTTAACTTTTTAGTACAAATAGCAACTGCAAGAAATAGTATGGAGGCTATTCAAAAAGTAAAAACTTTTAATGAAAACGGATTTAAGGCAAATGCAATTTGGTTAGGCTGTTTTCTGAATAAACAGATTTATGTTATTTATTTGGATGATATTTTTAATGATAAGAGTGCTGCTACTACTCGATTAGAAAAATATCAGAAATTACTTATTGCTAAAAAACAAAATCCCAAAACAGCAGTTTTAAGAGTTATTGAAGGGAAAAAGTAATAAGTATAAAACATGGTTAAATTGCTATATTGTTTTATTGTTATAGAATATCAATTTTCGTAAGTTCTCAATGAGTAAATGACTAGATGAAAAAATGAGTAAATGTTGTCGCTGATCTGGAGTTTATTCGGTCATTTTTAGCTGTTGCCGATCGTAATTTATTCATTTAATCATTTAATCATTTTCTCCTTTACTCATTGAGTATTTACTAAAACAGTCTTAACAATCTTTGATAGTAAAATTCAATTTCACCCCTAAAGCAGTAGAACATGGTTAAATTGCTAAAATCTCCTTAATGCACCCATATCTAAAATATTATTTTTCTGCAAAGACTAAATATCAAGTTCATTCTCCTTTTGTCTTCGAGTTTTTGTCAGATATTTTTGAAGATGATCGTTTCTATCATTACATGGGGTTTATAGAAAATTACCGCAGAAACTTATTGGGTATTGGTGATAAAATAACTATCAATAAGCAATCAAAAACCATTAACCAATTGGTTAAACAACTCGCCATTCAACCAAAAATTGGCGCAGTTTTATTTAAAACGGTTCACCAATACAAACCCAATACTTTAGTAGAAATAGGCAATTCTTTAGGTATTTCTCCGCTCTATCAAGCCACACCTAATCCACATATTTCGCTAGTTACCATCATCCCAAATAGGGTACTAGCGAATACTATCGATAAATATTTCAAGCGATTAGGTACTCGGAATATCCAGTTATTGACAGGAGATATTGCTAAAAATATATCCTTGGCAATTAAACAGTTAAATACAATTGAGCATCTTTTTTTTAATGGCTTTTGGGGAAAAACCACAACTTTATCCTATTTTGAGACCTGTTTAGCACAAATATCTCCAAATGGGGTGTTTATTTTCCGAGCGCCTTATGCTTCGAAAGAAAGTCAAATCTTTTGGGAAACCATTAAAAAACATAAAAAAGTACGCTTAAGTATCGATATTTATAATTTAGGCTTCTTGTTTTTTCGGTCTGAACAAAAAGAAGTTGCTCATTATAAAATCATTGAAAGTTGGAAGAAACCTTGGGCTATTTACTAAGGAAAATAAGAGAATGAGTAAGTAAAGGCATAATGAGTTAATTATAATTTCCCCTCGCCGCCTGTGGCG
>CAZXYA010000010.1:32100-42135 GCA_964644655.1 uncultured Saprospiraceae bacterium
GGGAGGGGTTCTTAAGGGGCAAACTCTCAAGATTTTCGTTGAAAATCTTGAGAATTTGCCCCCTTAAAATCCCTTTTAGTAGCAGCAAAGCTGTCTACCTGCCGGTAGGCAGGCGCTCGGGGGGTACGTTAAAATTACAAGAAACTTTTTGAACGATGTAATAGTAGATTCAACACCAATAAATTACTATAAAAAAATTCAACGTGACAACTAGCACCAAAGCGGGCATGCTTGCCCTTCTCGCCTGTATCCTCTTTACTATTTTTACCTTAAGATTATTTAGCCCACCTAAAGCTTTGCCAGCCACAGCAGATGCTACGGTTTTTTCTGCGGAAAGAGCTTTTCAACATTTAAAGGTAATTGCGGAGGCTCCACATAGTTTAGGTACACCTCAAAATGATAAGGTTATTAATTATTTAGTAAAAGAATTAAATAAACTGGGGTTAGCAGTGAGCATCCAAGATACCTTAGTAAGTCGAACACGAAAAGGCAATCCTTCAACTAGAATTAGTCGGGTAAAAAATATTATCGGTCAACTGAAAGGAAGTGATAATAGCCAGTCGGTCCTACTAATGGCACATCACGATACTCAACCTAATACACCAGGGGCAGCGGATGATGGTTCGGGAGTCGTAGCTATTCTAGAAACCATTCGAGCAATTAAGGCAAATGGCCCTCCAAAGAATGATATTATTGTCTTGATAACTGATGCAGAAGAAATTGGTTTGATGGGCGCTAAAGCTTTTGTTGATTACCATCCCTTATTAAAAGACATTGGCATTTTAATCAATGTGGAAGCTAGAGGGAATTTCGGCGTAAGTATGAGTTTTGAAATGAATCCGAAGAATGGTTGGGTTGTTCGAGAATTTGCTAAAGCTGCCCCCTACCCTTTTGCCAACTCTATGGCTTATGAGATTTACAAAGTTATGCCGAATGATACTGATTTTTCGATGTTTCGGAAAACACCCGTTGCAGGAGTTAATTCCGCTACAGTAGAAGGACTGGTACATTATCATAGCATGACCGATACACCAGAAAATATTAGTTTAGATTTAGTACAACATCATGGCGCCAATATGCTAGGAATGGCTCAACATTTTAGCAATATGGAACTCAAAGAAACAAAAGCACCCGATGCGATTTTCTTTAATCCAATTGGCAGTAATTTAATTATCTATCCTGCGACTTATGACTTACCACTAATGCTCATAACGGTTTTATTATTTATTGGAACGGTTATCCTTGGTATTAAAAAACAGCAGGTTTCTTTACAAGAAATATTCAATGGTACTGGCTATTTTCTAATCATTTTGGCAGCAGCAGGAATTGGCAGTTATTTACTCCAACAGGCTATTCTTTTCCTAAATCCACAGTACACGCTCTTTTATGGGAACAGCTTTTATAATATCCATTATTATTTCGTAGCGTTTATTGGGTTTACCAGTCTATTTTATACCATCATCTATAGTTTTCAGCCAAAAGTGAAGAGCCTTTCGCTCAGTTTAGGCAGTCTATTAATGTTGGTGATGGCGATGTTTGGTTTAACTATTAGTTTACCAACTGGGACCTATATATTGTATTATCCTATCAGTATTTTCTTAGGTATTCAATTGTTATTATTATACTTGAATATCAATGCAGATAATAAACCTGTTGCCTATGCCGCAGGACAGTTTTTAGCTTTAGTTCCTGCTATTGCGCTATGGTCACAAACCATTTATTTATTGTTCCATACTTTTGGATTGACAGCAGCGATTATTGCGCCTGTTTTAATTTTCTGTTTTTTAGGGGTATTATTGATTCCACTAATTAGAATGATTAGTTTGTGGAAAAAAAATGTGCTTACTTTACTCGCAGGATTCGTCTTTCTATTTGGCATGATAGGTGGACAACTTAGTGCGAATCATACACCAGAAAAACCACTTCAAACTTTTTTAGTTTATGGTTTGGATGCGGACCATCAAACTGCTACTTGGGCAACGCATAAACGCTATCAAAACGAATGGATGCAAGCCATTTTTCCAAGAGAAGCCCCTCAACCTTTAAATCAAATTTATCCTAATTGGGATTGGAAGGTTTGGCAAGCGAAAGCACCTTTAACAACTATAAATACCTCGACTATCCAAATTAAGAATGATAGTTTAATTGCTACTAATCAATATCTTAAATCAATCAATATTAACTTTTCTTCGCCTGTAAATAGTATGGAATTTTTCTTAGAAAAAGGAAGTAATATTACTAGTATCCAATTAAATGGTTTTGATATTAAACCTACTGCTAACGAAAAGGATGATGAAATTTACATCAACTTTTTCGCTCCACCAATGGAAGGTTTTAATTTCATGATTACCACTAAAAATGAAACCCAAAGTATGCGAATCGTTGATCGAACAATTGGGTTGCCAACGCAATTATTTCCTAGTCCAATGCCTTCAAATATGATTCCTGGTCCTGGTGGGCAAAGTAATGTAACTTTAGTGAAAAAATCCTATGATTTTTAAAGCCAAAAATATAGGCAGGCCATATTTTCTCTACGCTACTAAAACTCATAAATTTCTAGCTATGTCATTTTTAATGTAAATTATTTTAAAAAATATATAATTTTAAAATAATTTATTAAATAAGAAAATAAGAAATAAATCAAAAAAGAAATCATTAAATAATCTCTTGCTTGCCAATGATATATAAATTTATATAAATCATAATACAAATAACTCTGTTCTTCAAAATGATTGCTTATTCTTTAAAACACTGATAATCAATCATCTTTACACTTACTTTTTATCCATATTATTTCTTCAAAACATCATTTTGGCTAAAATTTTGTAAGTATTGAAATGATATGAGAAAACTTAAAAGGCTTACCCTATAAGATAAAATATCCATTCTAAAAACCTTATCGCCTCCTAACAACCTTATCTGCGAGGAACTAATTTTTTTGCTAAAAGACATCTGAATGCTCAATAGCAATATCGGTAATAATGTGCCATTTCAAAAATGTCCAAGGCTTTTTGTTTTGTCTCTTATCATTGATGTTGTCATTGAGCTAAAAACATCACTTTAAAGGCTAATCTTATTTCATAAAGGAAATAGCCCAAAGTGACCTTTTTGGATTTAACGATGACTATCATGAGGTTAAACTACTTACACACCTACGGTATGACCAGTTTTTTTACTAATGTCCCTACATTCAGGGCAATTTTATTTTTATTACTCAGCTTTTCATTTAATACACTTAATGCTCAAATTTGTAATAATCTCACAGATGGGGGAACCATAAGTGGAGATGAATCTGGTTGTAATAGCCCTATTTTTGATCCAAGTCCTATTTTAAGTACCGCTGCTGCCTCCGGTGGCACTGGTGATATTGAGTATATTTGGATGAAAACGACAGGAGATCCTAATTCCCCATTTAATACTTGGCAAATTATCCCAGGTGCAAATGGAGCAACTTATGACCCTATACCAATTACTCAAACTACTTATTATGGGCGTTGCTCTAGAAGAAGTGGTTGTACGGAATATATTGGCGAAACTAATTTTGTAGTCAAAACAATAAGTTGCTGTGATATTAATCCTGTTATTACCCCTTCCAATTCCGCTATATGTATCAAAGAGCCATTGGTCTTATCTGTTACAGGAAATGGAACAGGTTTCACCTATTTATGGGAAGCAACTGGTGGTACTTTCGATAACCCAACATCATCTAACCCTACTTATATGATGATGATGCCAGGTACCTATACCATTAAGGTAACCATCACTATGGGCACCTGTATGGAAATGGCAGAAACAACGGTTATAGTAGAGAATCAATTACCTGTTGCCATTACCGCAGCCAATAATTCTATAGGCGTTAATCAATTTCTACAATTAAATAGTACTGTCTCTGGAACGAATCCAACTTATTTATGGTCTGTTTCGGGAGGAACACTTAGTAATCCGACGGCGAGTAATCCAACTTATACCTCTCCGACAGAAGGAGATTTCCAAATCTATCTGACTGCAATTGATGAAAATGGATGTACAGGTATAGATACTTTTGATATAAAGGTAGGCGGTTGTGACTTATTTTTATTGGGCATAGCAGAAGATCTAAGTTGTAGTGGTTTTACAGATGGATCAATTACACTTACAACAACTGGCGCAACAGGAACCGTCTCCTATGTTTGGGGGCAATCTGGTATAGGCAACACTAATAATCCACTTAATTTGGCAGCAGGCACCTATACCGTAACAGCTACGGATAGTGAAGGTTGTTCAGCTAATACAACTATAGAAGTAGGTTCCCCAACTCCCCTTATTGTAAGCCCTGATATAAAATTACCCAATTGTGTTGGAGACAATTCTGGTCAAATTTCAGTAACAGTAACCGGTGGAAGCCCCAATTATACTTACAATTGGAGTAATGGTTTACCCAATGCTGCTTTTGTTAATAATCTTGTCGCAGGAACTTATAGTTTAACGGTAACCGATGCGAATGGCTGTCAAGCAATAGATAGTTATCAAGTTGGTAATCCTACCGCTTTAACATTAACAACTAATGCTACCGATGCAGCTTGTAATATGAATAATGGGACGGCTACTGTTTCGGCTACTGGTGGTGCTACTCCTTATACTTATGCTTGGAATGATCCAGCTAATCAAACAACAGCTACGGCAGTTAATTTAGCAGGTGGCACTTATCAAGTCATTGTAACAGATGCCAATGGTTGTCAAAATAATGCAAGCATAACGATCAATTCTCCTGCTAATAATATAGTCGTAACCGCAATCTCTACTGATGCGAGTTGTAGTGTGAATAATGGCACAGCTACAGTAGCAACGGTAACAGGTGGTACCCCGCCTTATAGCTATGCTTGGAATGACCCAGCTAATCAAACAACAGCTACGGCTACGAATTTACCTGCTGGAACTTATCAAGTAATTGCAACGGATGCGAATGGCTGTCAAAATAGTGCAAGCGTAACGATCAATGCGCCTATTAATAATTTAGTATTAACAACTAATGCAACCGCTCCTACTAGTTGTGAATTAACAGATGGAACTGCTACGGTGACAGTAAGTGGTGGAACTGCTCCTTATACCTATGCTTGGAATGATTCGGCTAACCAAACAACGGCAACAGCTACTAATTTAGCTAGTGGCACTTATCAAGTTATCGTTACGGACCAAAACGGCTGCCAAAGTAGTGAAACAGTAACGGTGAATCCTTCTGCTAATACGACTATCGTCTTAACCGTAACTACGACCAATGCTACCTGTGGTAATGCAAATGGAACCGCGGATTTAACCATTAGCGGCGGAACTGCACCTTATACGATTTTATGGGATAATGGCATTGGTAATGTAGAAGATCCGATCAATCTGGCAGCAGGTGTTTACACCGTCCTAGTCACAGATGCAGTAGGATGTAGCAATTCAACGACCGTTATCATTGGAGAAGAAGGAGCCATTAATGTTTCTTTAGACATAACCAATATTTCTTGTAATGGAGGGAATGACGGGACTATTACAACTACTCCTAGTGGTGGAACTGCACCTTATTCCTATGCTTGGTCTAATGGAATTAATGGTACTCCTACCATAACAGGTTTAATTGCTGGTGTTTATACCGTTACTATAACAGATGCAAATGGTTGTCAAAATGTTGCCTCTGCCACTTTATTAGATCCAGATCCCTTAACAATATCTGCCGCACCCAATGGTACAGATTGCGTAAATCCAAATGGTTCTGCTATAGCAATGGTTTCAGGAGGAACCCCCGGTTATACTTTCCAATGGAATGATGCCAATAATCAAACCACTCAATCTGTAGTGAATTTACCTCCAGGAGATTATACAGTCGTGGTTACAGATGCCAATGGATGCACGGCTTCGGCAACGACAACCATTGATCCAAGTATGGGATTAGTTGTGACTTTAACTACTACCGATATCTTTTGTAATGGTGATAATAGTGGTAGTATTATGGCAAATGTAGCTAATGGTACTGCCCCATTTAGTTATACATGGAATAATTTCTTACCAGATTTCCCTGGTTTCACAGGTCTAGCACAAGGCACTTATGAAGTGACTGTTACCGACGCCAATGGTTGTTTCGGAACAGCTGCTGCTAAAGTTCATAGTATAGATTCTTTAATTGTTACCCCTGTTGTAGAAAATGCAGGTTGTGATGCAGATGATGGTAGAGCAAGACTCGATGTTAGAGGTGGAACATCACCTTATACTTATGCTTGGGATCCACCTATCAATGCAACTACGGCTATCGTCACCAATTTAGCACCTGGTGGTTATAGTTTTACGGTTACGGATGCTAATGGATGTACCTATTCTGATGCCATTGCTGTTTTGAGAGAAACAGATTGTGACACAATGGGTACTTGTGCTGTGGTCGGTGGAGTAATTAGCTCAACTGATCCATTAATTATTTGTGCAGGTGATGGCATTCCTGATAATATTACGGTTGCTTTAACAGGTAATATGGGCAGTAATACCAGTTGGATTGTCACCGATGAAGCTTTAAATATTATAGAATTACCAAATTCTAATGTTTTTAATTTTGACGGGGCAGGTTTTGGTACTTGCTACATTTGGAGTGTTTCTTATGAAAACCCAATTAATGGGCTAGTTATTGGACAAAATGCAGCCAATATTACAGGCTGCCACCAGTTATCTAATAATTTAGTGGTAGTTCGACAAGATTGTGACACCATGGAGACTTGTACAATTACTCCTGGTTCAATTACAACCAATGACCCACTTGTCTTTTGTGTAGGAGATGGCAATGCGGATAATGTCAATATAAACTTAACCAATGGAACAGGTGCTTTGTCTAGTTTTATTATTACAGATATTGAATCTAATATTTTAGATATTTCTACGGAAACAAGTTATAATTTTGAGAATACTCCAGCCCGTATTTGTCTGATTTGGAATATTACCTATGAAGCAGGATTGACAGGTCTAACGATAGGTAGTAGTATGGATGACCTAGCTGGTTGCTTTAGGTTGTCAAATGTACTTACTATTGTCAAGCAGGATTGTCCACCAGAGGACTGTGTCGATTTTAATGGAAGCATAAGTATTAATAATCCTGCTGGTCCAGATATTTGTGCCAAAGCAGAAGTACGTTTATCTACTACTCCTGCTAGATCTGGATTCACCTATAATTGGACAGCAACAGGTGGTAATTTTGATGATAATACAAGTGCAACACCGACTTACTCCATGATGATGCCCGGTACGTATCAGATTTTAGTAACAGTAACCGAAGGTATGTGTGTGACTACAGATAGCACCATGATTACTATTCTTTCTGGTCCAGAAGTCACACTTGCCTCTTCAGATGCAAGCTGTCAAGGAGTCAATGATGGATCTATTACGACTAGCATTACTGGTGGCACCGCTCCTTATACTTATGCATGGAGTGATAATACGATTGGAAATACTCCTAATCCAACTAATTTAGCACCCGGCACTTATGATTTAACCCTTACCGATGTCAATGGGTGTGCGACAACAGGTTCAACAACCATCAATGAAGGAAGTGTAATTACCCTTACCTTAACACCTACTCCACTTGTCTGTAGTGGTATAAATCAAGGTAGCATTAATACAACAGTCAATGGAGGAATTGCTCCTTTTACTTATACATGGAGTGATAATACAATTGGAAATATTCCAAACCCAACTAATTTACCCGCAGGTACTTATGAGCTTACCCTAACAGATGCCAACGGTTGTTCGGCAACAAATTCTACTACGATCAATGACGGAGTAGTCATAAATGTTAATCTAACACCAGCTAATTCTGTATGTGGTGGAATGGATGAAGGTAGTATCACCTCAACAGTCAATGGTGGAACAGCCCCATATACTTATAATTGGAGCAATGGAGCAACAACTGAAAACATTAGTAATCTAGCAGCAGGTGTATATGAAGTAACCGTAACTGATGCTAATGGATGTCAAGAAACAGCCAATGCAACTGTAAATGACGGTGCTAATATCAATATTACGCTAACACCTTCCAATCCATCTTGTGCAGGAGGAAATGATGGAAGTATTTCTTCTGTCATTAGTGGAGGAACAGTGCCTTTTGCCTATAATTGGAGCAATGGAGTAACTACCGAATCTTTATCAAATCTTGTAGCTGGCATTTATTCTTTAACCATTACAGATGATAATGGCTGTATGGTGATTGCAACGGCTACTGTTGAAGAAGGGGCAACAATTGACATCATCTTAACCCCATCTAGCCCACTTTGTGCGGGTGCAAATGATGGCAGTATTTCATCTTCTGTTAGTGGTGGCACAGCACCTTATACTTATAATTGGAGTAATGGAACTACAGGCGTTCCTACCCTAACCAATTTGTTAGCAGGAGATTATACCTTAACGGTTACAGATGCCAATGGTTGTATGGCAATTGAGTCTACAACCATAAATGATGGAGCAATTATTACCGTAAATATAGCTGTTACCAATCCTGTTTGTGCAGGCACCAATGAAGGAAGTCTTACGGCAAGTCCAAGTGGAGGAACCGCCCCATATACTTATAATTGGAGCGATGGTGGCAGTACTGCTACTATTAGCAATCTAGCCGCAGGAACTTACGAGGTAACCGTCACCGATGATAATGGTTGTTCGACGACTGCTTCGGCAAGTATTACTGCACCAGCCTCTTTTGAGGTTAGTATTATTAGTACGCCAAGAGATATTTGTCCTGGAGGTTCTGTCAATTTTGGTGCAGCACCTGCCGATCCAACTTTAACCTATCAATGGACCGCAACTGGTGGTTCTTTTGATGATGACACGAGCGCCGATCCTATTTACACAATGATGATGCCAGGGATTTATGAAATCATTGTCGTTATTTCTAATGGTACTTGTACCGCTACTGATACCACTTTTGTAACCATAGGGGAAGGCATAGATTTCACAATTGACCAAACAGATATTACTTGTGTGGGCGAAACAGATGGTAGTATTACCGTCACCGTTAATAATGGGGTTGCGCCAATTACCTATACTTGGGATAATGGCATTCCTAATATTCCAAATCCTACAGGTTTGGCAGCGGGTACTTATAATCTAACCATTACAGATGGCAATAATTGTGAAAGAACGGCTAGTGCCACTATCAATGATGCAGATCCTATTGTCATTGGTTTTGTTGAAACCAATATCCTTTGTGGAGGCGAAAATACAGGGTCAATTGATGCCCTAGTCCTTGGTGGCACTTCTCCCCTCTTCTTAGCTTGGAGCAACGGAGCAAATAATGTAGCCAGTATCAATAACTTAAGTGCTGGCACTTATGCTTTGACGGTTACAGATGCGAATGGTTGTACGGTAATAGATTCCACTACCATCACAGAACCGATTCCTTTAACTGCTATTGCAGAAGGGGCAGATATAGGTTGTACAGGAACAGGTCATGCCCATGTAATTGCTACAGGAGGAACTTTACCTTATACTTATTTGTGGAATGATGCAAATAATCAAACAACAGATACGGCTTTTAACTTAGTAGTTGGTGATTATAATGTGACTGTTACTGATGCCAATGGTTGTACTGTAGTTGAATCCGTTTCCATTATAGAAACAGACGGCATTACTTGTGAAATCAACGTATTAAATGATATTGAAACCTTTAATGGAACGGAAGGCCAATTAGGCGTAATGGTCATGGGTGGAAGTGGTAATTATACTTACCGCTGGAATAATGGAGGTATGGACTCTATTATCAATGACTTAAGTACCAACACCTATATTGTGACCATTACGGATGAAACGGGCTGTGTTTGTATGGATACTTTCCGCTTATTAAATCCAGCTATTCTGGGCAATTTTGTTTGGGAAGATACGGACTCTAATGGCGTCCAAGATATAGGAGAACCAGGCATAGAAGGGGTTGCCTTACAAGTATCAGGAACAACTTATTATGACGAAATGATTGTTAGGACCATCCAAACAGATGAAAATGGCTTGTATCAAGTTCCATTGCCTCCGGGTGGTTATAAAGTAACCGTC
>CAZXYA010000011.1:0-41501 GCA_964644655.1 uncultured Saprospiraceae bacterium
CCTTCTACCATCATTGAAAATCAATGTATTTTAATTTCTATGGTGGTTATATGGAAAGCCAATCGGTCGCTTAATACGTTTAAAGAAAGAATAAGGAATAATTATACAGATGGATTAGAACAATCCTATAATTGGTTAAAAGAATTTTTCTTCGTGCTGGCTAGCCTTTTACCAATTTGGGCTTTTGTGGTAAATGGGTACTTTTTTATTGATTTAGATGTGAATGTTTGGTACCAAATCATTTGGATTCCATTGTCAATTTTTATTTTTTATATTGTCATAAGGGCATCTTCCACTAAGGAAATCTTACATGATTTTGAATTAGAAACTGGATTTAATAAGGAGGAGTCTATTGTTTCTTCGGCTAAAATTTCTGACCAATCAGTAATTCCTAGTGATAATACCTTAGTTTGTAAATTAATTCCAGCTTTAGGAAAGCTACAAATTGTATTCGATGCTCAGATTCCTGAAAAAGATAAAAAATTACTTACCTTATTAATAGACATCGTTAACGAAAAACAGCTATTTAAAATTAAACGCCTTAACATTAAGGAATGTGCGCAGCTAACAGGTATTATAAAAAAGGAAATATCTAGATTAGTCAACCATTATTTACAATTGTCTTTTAGTGATTTTATCAATTTGTTCAGAATAGAAGATTTTAGCTACAAAGTATCCAAAGGAGAGGCCGAAAGATTTTCTTTGGTAGCTATTGCACTAGAATCAGGATTTAGTTCAAAAAGTAACTTTTATTATAATTTTAAAAAATTAACCAATGCTTCTCCTATTGAAATAGTAAATCAGTATAAAATAGCTAATAAGAAATAATATTGGACCTGTTTGGTACAATTTAGGACTACTTATCTCACCATTAAGGCTACTTTTTGCCCCTTTTTCTTCAATTTTGATTTGAATTTAATATGGTCCAATTCTGATACACAATCGTTATCAGATGAATCAATAAATCAAAAATCATGAAGAGTATCCTTTTAATCATTCTATCTTTTTTTTGGCTTGGCGCAATTGCCCAAAATACTTTTGACGATCTTATGTTTAAAACCGACATGAAAAAAGATTTAGATATGTTTCAGGAAATGCGGGAGGCTGCCAACTCCGGCGTTTATAAATATCGGACTAAGAGTGAAATTGATAGTATCTATCAATGGGCCTATGAGGCAATTAATCAGGGTAACACTTTAGGACATTTTTATAATATCCTTTGCTATATTACAGATTTTGAAGGCAGTGTACATAATTATACGGGATTGCCCCCAAAAATAAGCGCATCACTTAAGTTGGAGAAAGAAGGATATTTTCCTTTTATATTAAGACTAGTGGAAGGTCAATGGGTATGTAATAATACCGATGTAGAAATTCCAATAGGTAGCAAAATACTCAAAATTAATGGGCAAGATATGCAAGACATTATTCCTGAATTGTATAGATACCACACTACGGATGGATATAATATTACTGGAAAACAAATTAGTTTAAACGTAGCTTTTCCATTTTATTATAGATTGAAATTTGGAAGGCAATCTACTTTTCAGATAACCTATGAAAACACCAAAGGTGTCTCTAATACAATTCAATTAGTGAGTATTTCTTACAAACAATACAAAGCAAGGCAAGGTAAAAGACATAGTAAATCTTTTGACTCTTTAAATTATGCCTCTAGTGAAGAATTAGAGAAAAAGAATAAAATCTATTATAGCAAAACACTTAACGATAGTACAGCCATTCTAGTTGTGAATAGTTTTGCAATAGGTGGAAATGCAGAGGATGCTGACCACAAAATGTATGTAAGATACCTTGATTCAATATTTACAAATTTTAAAAAACAATCGATTAAACACTTAATAGTGGACGTAAGATATAATGGAGGAGGAACCGACCCTAATGACTTAGTCACCTATTCTTTTTTGACCAATAGAAATTTTCAAGAAAATGTAGAAGCTTGGATTCCTTTTAGAAAAATCCCTTATTGGAATCGCGTCAAGGGCGAATTTTTCTTTTTAATAAAACCAATTGCTAAACTAATTTATCAAAAAGAATTGAAAAGAGCGTTTCCAGTTGCTAAAAATGGCAAATATTATCAAGATGATACGAGTAATGACCATAGGGTATGGAACCCCGCCCCTAATGCCTTTAAAGGTCAGATTTATTTGTTAGTTGGCCCACAAATTGCCTCTGCTGGAAGTTTGTTTGGGGCTATGCTAGCGAGTGATAAGACTACGATTACCATAGGTGAGGAAACTCAAGGAGGGTATCATGGACATAATGGACATACTCCCATTAGATACCAATTGAAACATAGCAAAATAAAAACATCATGGTCTATTGTGAATCTAAAACAAGATGTGAGTAATAAACCCAATCAACCCTATGGTTATGGTATTATCCCTGATTATAAAGTACTACAATCCCATCAAGATTTTTTAAAAAATGAGGATACCGTAATGAAGTTTACATTGGATATGATTGAAGGAAACAGTAACTAGTAAAATTGATTGATTTCTAGGATATGATCGAAACCATATCCTAGAATAATTTATTCATTCATCCCAATCTGACTTTTCAATTTCATCTTACTCACTACAAAATCACCTACTTTTTCTCCTTGATTTACTCCATTAAAACAAGCAGGAGCGTAATGAATACCACCATACAATCGACTAACTGCCGCTTCGTCAGAAGCTTCTAAAAAGGACTTGAAGGACCGAGTGGGCAAACCATATTCTTCTTCCGTATCATCATCGAAGGCAAAATTATCACCGTAAATACTAGTTAAAGCAACCGCAGCAGCACGGGAAATGACGCTATGTCCACTAGTATATTCAGGGAAGGGAGGAGTCTGTAAAACAGGTGCCCAATCTTCATCTACCATTCGATTAATGACGGTTTCTGGGCGAACTAATTTCGAGCGATATTTTTCATCCCAACAACTGATAAAAGCATCTGCTAAAGCTACCGTCGTTAAGGCATAAGTTTCTGCCGATTTCATAAAGTCTGCCTTTGTTTTTCTAGCCGTCAAAGCGGCAATGTTTACCCAATGCCCACCAGGGGTTATTTTTTTAGTGGCAAACATAACATGTCCTTTATGATGAGACACATAAGGATTACAATCCCAAAATTCAGCAATCGCTATTTTTTCTGCCTTTTCTTCATTTAAAACGGTATATACTTCCATCATTTCTTTATGAAAAAGACTATTTTCAGCCTCATCGTAAGGTGTTGGTGGAGGCGGTGGAAATTGGTCGGCAGATTCTAAAGTAAAAGGACGGATTTTTTTCCAATGTGGCTCAATGCCGTCCATATAATCAGGTGGTGTTGGTTGCCATTGTCCTGGGTCATCTGGAATAGAATATTTAGGAAAAGTTCGAGTTTGTTTATACATGTCTTTGTCTGCCCAAGCTAAGATATGGTCGGCTACTTGTTGGCCATACTCCATCGACCGTTTATAAGTTGCTGAAGGCATTTCTAGCGCCGTAAATTCTGCATATAATTCATCCTGAAATTTTTGCATTTTATCTTCCGAAAAAATCAATGCCTTTCCTACGGTTAAAAATGCGTGGGCACTCGCTAAGGGAAAACAGTATTCTTGTCCCTCTTCTGGTTGAGGCGTATTTGCTAATTGTTTGAGCTGCCCATCTAAGGTTTGATACTCCACAGAAGCATGCACCCCTGCTTGGTAAGCCGCTATACTACTATAAGCATAAATCCGACTAGCTTGTGGAGGAGAAAAAATGTCATGGACAATCACATCAGTCAATTGTTTCATAGAGCGATGTAAGAACTCCGCATTTTTGGCTTCTTCTTGGAAATTGGGATTGATATTTTCACAAGCAGTAATACTTGCTAAGAGAAAAAAACTTAGAAATAAATATTTAAGTTTCATACAGATAAATTTTGTTTACTAACAGCCGTTTGTTGATAATTAGGTAATCAGATTAAAAATTGATAATTATCCGTTGGGAAGTTAATCTGTTGGGTGTATTTTTTACCCAACGGATTAATTTTCCAACGGATTTGACGAGCTAGATGATAGTTTAATAATTTTCGTAATATCAATTTTTTATTTGACGTTCTAATTAGATAGTCAGATAAAAAAGAACAAATATCCGTGTTATGCTTCATCTGTGTTATAATATTGAAAGGAACACCATTTACTCCGATTCAATCGGAGGATTAACAATAACACGGATGCGAACTTTATCTCCAAATCATATAATTCTTTTAATTGACATTATAATCTAGCTACAAAATTAGACATCTCTTTTAAAAGAAATAGAAAATATTGATGAAAGTTAGGTATTTATCAGATAGCAGCTATTTAAAAACTAAAATAGTAACTTTCTTTTATCCGAATAATAGCTTCTGTCAAAAGAATATTTTCATAAAAAGCTTCCCATTTATTACGATGTGCCATATAGGAACAAAGCAAAAAAGTATCTCCTCCTGTCCAACCCAATCTTGCAAACCCCGAATCAAACCTTTCTTCTAAGCTATTAGGAGGACATTGATAAGTCATATAAATATGATACTGATTTCTATACCATTTGCCATAAAAATCAATCAGATGATTTCCTATTGGGGCTTCTGGAATGGGTGTAATCTGTTCTTTTAAATGCAAAATAAGTGACTTACAAGCAGTAGTCACTTATTTTGCATTTGTGCCGATGGCTTTTGTGGTTTACTTGAAGGTGATCCGAAAACAGAATATTGGTCAATCATGATTTTTACATTCTAAAAGTATATACCCAATCTCTTTTGGAGCTAGGTACTAATTGATTAATTAAAGTACTTAAATCTTTTTGCTTCAGGGAACTTCCTATAATTTGTCCCTGTAATAAGGCATAGTAGGCTTTATTTAAACCCAAATTTTTGAATTTCTTTTTATAAAAACTGCTATGGACTCTCCCCCATTCTTGATGATAAAGAGGAAGTAGATTCGGATATTGAGTAATCAAATTATCTATATCATTTTCAAATTCTTCTCTGCTTCCTTTGGTTTTCATAAAGAATTTTAATTGGTCGCTTGGGCTTTGTTTGGCATAAAGCGAATCACCACTAAAAGGAAGTTGTGTGATAATACCATATTTCGCTTTGGCTTTTTTATAAACTTCGTTTAAAGAACGTTTGTAACCACTTCCAAATCGCATTCTACCGCCCATAAAAAGACCATGATAGACAATTTTATCTTTATAGGGAAGTAAAACAGTCTCAACATAAGTTGGCAAATGATTACCAAAAAATGCTTCAAAGGGGTCACTTAAAGCGTATACACCATAAACTAAATCATCTTTAATGAAGACGGTGTACTTACTCAAGTATTTATAAACGAAAAAAGTACCCTTTTCAAAATGCCTAAATCCGTCCGCAACCGCCAACTGTGCTGCATTCAACTTTGCTGGATTATCTTTTATAAAATTATTCAAGATGTTAAGGTTTTCATAGAAAGCCTCCGCACATTCCATGATTAACTTGGCATCCATTTCTTCTCTGAATGCAGTCAAAGTCAGCTTTTTATCAAGTACGCCTTTTTGCTTACCTGCATAAAGTAATAAAGACTGATTGATGTGTAGAAAATCAAGGTATTCTTCTTCTGGTAGATTCATTTTTTCTTTTAATGATAGATTTTCAGACTCCGTAGGGTGCACAATCGGGATTTGCCCCAAGTAAATATAACCTATCCCGATGAATTGAGGACAAGTTATGTCGTCCCTACGGGACTTTAAGCGGAAAATATGGTGTAAGTAAGTTTAATTACCAATATGTCGTCCCTCTGGGACTTTGCTTTTCTTAAATTTAGTCCCAGAGGGACGACATATTGGTAAAAATGGCTACTCCTTTAAATTTTAGACCTCAAAGTCCCATCGGGACGGCATGTGATTGTGAAAACTTGGGGACAAACTCCAATTGCGCTCCTCCATAGGCTAAACTATGAAATTCAAGCCACACCTACAAATTATGGTTATTAAACAAATTTTTTCTACTAAAATATACTATTTGGCTTATCTTTTGATACTAATATTATAAAATTAATTAGTACAAGTGAACTATTTTTAATAAAAACGATTATATTTGCAGCGAATATTCGCTAACAATATATAAGTCATCAAAAAGTAATTGAGTAAAACGCGTCAAAATATCATCCAAAAAGCAATTCAACTCTTTAACGAAAGAGGCGTGGTTAATGTGCGCATCAGAGATATTGCGGATGATTTGGGCATTAGTCCTGGCAATGTATCTTATCATTATAAAAAGAAACAAGAGTTATTGGATTCGGTCTATCGTTTTATGATAAAGCGATTAGAAGAGATGGCTATTGGCAATCAATTGATGAATCCAACAAAAGACCATTTACATGTTGCCCAAGGCTATTTGGAACATATAGTGGCATTTCGTTTTTTTTATCAAGATACTTTAGAAATCATTCGGTCTTATCCAAATTTGGCTGAATTGCATCAACAGCAAGTGGCACAAGAAAAATCCATTATTCGTAACTTAATGTTTATGTCTGTTGGAAAAGGCGATTTAATAGCCGAACCTTATGAAGGAGTCTATGAATCTTTAGCCCACAGTATTTGGATGACAGTACATTTTTGGTTAACCCAGCAAATTATCAGAGGCGAAAAAAATAATAACCTAGAAGCAGGTTTAATTACCATTGCCAATTTATTGTATCCTTATGCTACCGAAAAAGGACAAACAATTTTTGAACGGATGCGAGGAGAACTACTAGCAATGACGATTTAATATCAATTTTGAATGATTGAATGATGAATTTTGAATTTATCCGAGGTATTCAACATTCAAAATTAGTCATTCAAAATTAAATTTATATCAACCAATCATAGTTCCTAAAAATTTTAAAAAATGGCAGATAAATATTGCAGTGTAGAAAACATTAAATTTTTACTACACGAAGTGCATGACCTTGACAGTTTATTGGGTTCGAAAAGATTCCAAGATTTTGATCCAGAAAGTATTGATTTTATTATAGATTCTTCTAAGGATTTAGCAGATAAAGAATTCTTTCCTTACTATCAAGAAATGGACGAAAAGCCAGCCGTTTATAAGGATGGTGAAATCTTGGTTCACCCACAGGTAAAAAATGTTATCCAGAAATCTGGCGAAATGGGCTTGATCGGGGCAACTTTCGATGCAGAACATGGAGGGATGCAATTGCCATTTATGGCGTCAGCGGCTACAGGATATATTTTGACGGCAGCGAATAATCCATTGGTGATGTATGGTGGCTTGACTTCAGGTGCGGCTCACCTGATTACTTCTTTTGGAACGAAAGAGCAATCTGAGACTTATGTCCCTAAAATGTTGAATGGAGAATGGGGAGGGACCATGTGTTTGACCGAACCACAAGCAGGTAGTTCATTATCAGATATTACTTCCGCAGCTGCTCCACAAGCAGATGGTTCTTATAAAATTACTGGACAAAAGATTTTTATTTCTAGTGGTGATCACCAATGTGTAGATAATATTATCCACTTATTTTTAGCAAGAATTGAAGGTGCGCCTGCTGGCACAAAAGGCATTTCTTTATTTATTGTTCCTAAAAAGCGAATTAAGGCAGATGGTACTTTGGAAAGCAATGATGTGAAAGCAGCAGGTGATTTCCAAAAATTAGGGCAAAGAGCCAATGCAACCGCTCACTTATCTTTTGGTGAAAATGATGACTGCTATGGTTGGTTAGTGGGTACAGAGAATAGAGGATTAGCACATATGTTCCAAATGATGAATGGTGCAAGAATTGATGTAGGTTTAAATGGCGCTTCTATCGCTTCTGCGGCTTATTATGCTTCTTTACAATATGCACAAGAGCGACCACAAGGAAGAAAATTGAGTGCTGGTGGGCAAAAGGACATTTCTCAGGGACAGACTTTAATTATCAATCACCCTGATGTAAGAAGAATGCTTTTATTACAAAAAGCAGTTTCTGAAGGTGCCTTAAGCCTTTGTATGGAAGCAGGCCGACTGGTTGATTTACAATCTATATTGGAAGGAGAAGAGAAGGCAGAAGCGAATCTATTATTAGAAATGTTGACGCCAATTGTTAAGACTTACCCTTCTGAAATGGGTAGAGTTTCTGTAAGTACAGGACTTCAAATTTTGGGTGGTTATGGCTTCTGTTTAGATTTCCCACTACAACAATATTACCGAGATATTAGAATCATGGCTTTATATGAAGGAACAACAGGGATTCAGTCTTTAGATTTATTGGGCAGGAAAGCGACTGCTCAAAATGGAAAAGGCTTGATGTTATTGATGAAAGAAATACAAAATGCCATTCAAGCAGCTAGTACTTATGATGAATTAAAGCCTTATGCCAAAGTATTAGAAGGTAAAATGCAGGAAGTACAAGAAGTCATGCAATACCTTATCCAATATGCAATGAAAGGAGATTATGATAAATTCTTGGCAGATGCAAGCATCTTTATGGAATTTGCAAGTACGATTGTTATTGGCTGGCAATGGCTAAAAATGGCGACTAAATCTAAAGAAGCTTTAGTGACAGGAAATATGGTACAATCCGCTGAATTTTACGAAAGTAAAGTTCATACGATGAAATTCTTCTTTAAGTATGAAATGCCAAAAACGGCTTCTGCAAAAGAAACGATTCTTAATCCAGAATTCCTAACTATTCAGGAAACGGAGAAAGAATTGATTATGTAATAAATAGTTCTGTAATGGACTTATATATAGATTAATAGAGAGAGAGCATAAAAGAATGAGCCTTCTACAGTTATGTAGAGGGCTTTATTTTTATTTCTTTACTGTATATTTTTTTACTGAGTCACGGGCATTTCATTTTCTTTAACGAGTTGCTATAAAAAAGGTCACAGAACTACTTCTATGACCTTTTCTCTTATTTTTATCGCTTAAAGAATTTGCTAAAAATATTCATACCAATCTTAGCAACATCATCTACTGCACTACCATCACCATCTCTATCCAGTAGGCTAGTGATTAAGCTAGTCGCCATGCCGCCACGTTGCTTTTGAGTACCTAAAGCACTAGCTAAGATATTCGCAATACCACCAGCATCTAAGCCACTTTGTTGTTTTTGTTTGCCCAACATACCCATTACTATAGGCGCTAACATGGACATTAAGTTACCTGTTTGTCCTTGTCCTAAGCCACTAATTTGGCTCACCATATCCATGATACCACCTTGCTTTCCACCAAGCACATGCTTCAAGATACCTGCCCCATTTGCTGCTCTAGGATTAATATTAGTCGATTGACCACCGCCAATTAAATCATTTAAGTTATCCAAAAGACTACCATCATGATCGTTGTCTAAGGCATTGGCTAAAGCATCCGCTCCACCAGGCTGTTGCGCATTTTTGGCTAAACCGCCAATTAAAGAAGAAAGAATACTATCTGCTGCTGTACGAGTTTGTTGTTGAGGAGCACCGATTTGTTTACTCAATTGGTCAATTAATCCGTCGGACAATTGGCTTTGTAATAAGTCTATTAAATTTGCCATAAAAAAGAAAAAAATTTTGATAAAGAATAATTGTTAAAAATGTAGGTCGTTTACATTTTTAACAAAAAAGGTGAATTCTATAGTGAAAAAGTAAAAGAAAATCATTTTTTCAACAATAATCCTACTAATTTCGTTAAAAAATTGCGCAAGTGCGACCTTAAAGCGTAATTTGTGCGTAAGATAAGTTGTAATCTACTTATTTATACGCTTTTTGGTAAAAAATATTTCTTGTAAATATAGAAGGAATAAAATATATAAGTAGTTCTTCAATTTATAGACGAAAATATATTTGGAAAGTCTCGATTTAAATTTAACTTTTTCAAGTTGTTTGTTACGACTTGAACTATTTCTTTAAATCAACTTAAGTCGCAATGACACTACAAACAAAACAAATACTTCCTAAAGGAATGTTGACAAAAGCGGAAACGGCTGTTTTTGACTTGTTTAAAACTAACCAAGATAGTCGCTTATTATACCATAATTATGAGTTTGCTTCCAATTTAGTGGAGTCTATTCAAGAGGTCGGACGTGCCTTTGATTTATCGGCATCCACTATGGAAATGTTATGTATCGCAGGCTGGTTTTATCCGACTGGTCATTTAATAGATTATAATAATCCTACAGAGGCAGCTATCAAAAATGTAATTCAATTTTTAAGAGAAGAAAATTATCCAAAGGCAAAGACAGAAAAGATAAAAGATTTTATTCGTTTAGCAAATACCTCAAAAGCACCTGTTAATGGAGAACAAGAGGTTTTTCACGATGCTTTTCGAGCCTTGTCTTATGGAGAAATGTTTACATCAAAATCTGCTTTATTACAATTGGAGCAAGAGTTATTTCAGAAAACACCTTTGCCCAAGGAGCAATGGTTCACTTTGGAATTACAGCAGCTTTTAGGGACTAAATTTTACACACCTTACGGTAAATTAACCTTTGAATCTGCTTTAGCGACCAATATTTTAGCGATTAAAAACCAATTGCAAAAATTAAAGAAGAAAAAAAATCTTTTTGTCGAAGAAATAACTCCTAATGCTTTTCAAAACCTGGAAGACAAAGTGCCTAATCGAGCGATTCAAACCTTCTTCCGAACCAATTATCGAAATCATATAAACCTTAGTGCCATTGCCGATAATAAGGCAAATATCATGATTAGTGTGAATGCTATTCTATTGTCCGTCATGATTTCTTTGCTAACCTATAGAAATGTGGCAGAAACCAAACCCATGATTTTAATGGCTATTAGTGTCTTTTTTATCACGGGATTAACTTCGCTGGTTTTTGCCGTTTTATCTGCTCGCCCTAAAGTAACGACGATTAATAAGCAATCTAAAGATAAAATGATTAACCAAAAAAACATCGTTTTCTTTGGTAATTTTGTTCATTTGGACTTAGATCAATATGAGGCAGCAATGGATGCAGTATTTA
The DNA here is from genome assembly GCA_964644655.1 of uncultured Saprospiraceae bacterium. Classification (GTDB taxonomy): domain Bacteria; phylum Bacteroidota; class Bacteroidia; order Chitinophagales; family Saprospiraceae; genus JAFMDF01. Next base: position 10,937 of record CAZXYA010000011.1, read on the forward strand.
GAGACGGCGAATTGATGTATGGCAATATGGTACGTGATTTATACTATTTAGGAAAAGTTTTAGACAAAAAATACCGTTATCTATCAACATCCTATAATATTTTCATGGTCGGTTTTGTAGCTACTTCTATTACTTTAGTAATTGCTTTATTTACGTAATCAGCTATTATTTTGAATGACTCAGAGCTTCCAGAACTTAAAGTTCTGGAAGCTCTTTTCATAAAAAGATAAAACAAGAACCGAATGTCCATCAAAAAATTGGCTGGCGAAACAGCGATTTATGGGGTTAGTAGTATTTTGGGGCGAATTTTGAATTTTGCGCTTGTTCCGCTTTATACTTATAAATTCGCTACAGGAGAATATGGAAAAGTAAGTGTGCTCTTTTCTGCTATTGCCTTTTTAATGGTTTTGTTTACTTATCGAATGGAAGTTGCTTATTTTCGATTTGGTACAGACAAATCTTTGAATCGGACAGCTATTTTTAATACTTCTCTCTCTTCTTTAGTTGTCTCTACTCTAATTCTAGGTCTTCTTTTCTTTTTTCTATCTCCTTTATATGCACAAGCTTATAATCTTGAAGCTTACCAAACTTATATTTATTTATGTGTTGGCATTATTTGCTTGGATGCACTTAGCGAATTACCTTATGCTGAACTAAGATTAGCTGGAAGACCTATTCGTTTTGCAATCGTTCGACTATCCAATATTTTTGTCAATCTTGGATTAAACCTTTTCTTTTTCCTCTTTTGTCCTTGGGCTTTAGAAAGTAATGCTCTTTCTTTTTTACACCCATTTATTAATACGGTCTATTCTTCTGAAATTGGCATTGGATATATTTTTATTTCCACTTTTATTGCCAGTCTTGTCTCTTTTTCCTTACTATCTCCTACATTTAAGCAGTATCAGTTTTTCTTTGATTTTTCTTTATGGAAAAAAATGATGCGTTATATTTTGCCCTTAGTCATCGTTGGTTTTGCCTACCTTATTAATGAAATGTTGGACAAACTACTACTACCAAAATTACATGCGGAAGGGGAAGATTGTGGCCTAGAAGCTTTAGGCGTTTATAGCGCTAATTATAAATTGGCCATCCTCATTTCGTTATTTACCCAAGCGTTTAGATATGGAGCAGAACCTTTTTTCTTTAGCAATAAAAATGACAAAAATGCTAAACCACTTTATGCTATTGTTGCTAAGTACTTTCTAATCTTTGGGGTAATTGGTTTTCTAGTTGTCACACTTTACTTAGATTTATTTAAATACCTTATTAATAACACCTATTGGGAAGGTCTAAAAATAGTTCCCATTATCCTAGTCGCTAATGTACTAGCAGGACTTTATTATAACTTCTCTGTATGGTATAAACTAATTGATAAAACGGAATGGGGTGCTTATATTTCTGTTAGCGGTGCATTAATTACCATTGGGTTAAATATTTGGTGGATTCCCATTTTAGGCTATATGGGATCTGCTTGGGCAACACTTATTTGCTATACTTTTATGACTCTTGCTTGCTATCTTTTAGGACAAAAATATTATCCCATTCCTTATTCCATTTGGCGAATGAGTTTTTATTTACTTCTAGCGGTAGGCATTTATTTATTAAGCGAGTTTATACCAACTGAAAATCTAATGGCTACGCTTGGGGTTAATACTTTATTGCTGTTATTGTATTTGAGCTTTATTTATATGCAGGAAGGGAAGGATTTGAGGGCAGCACTTAATGGGAAGTATTGAAGTAGTCTGAGAAACCCTCCTATGAATAGGCTACTCAAACTGGAAGCTAGTGGTTCAGAATATTTTTCTCCCTGTATTTTTACGTCGAATCAAGTAGCCGTCAGGCTAAGAAAAAGTATGGTCGGTGTGCTGTACCTTAAATGGCTGGTTTTATACAAATGTGGTCGCCCCTGCTAGAGCTTTTAAATAAGAGGTGCAGCGCACCGCCTACATTTGTATAGATTTTGAGTTTAATCCTCTTTTTTAGGTGCAGCGCACCGACTCTATTTTTCCAATTCCTTTTGAAACTTCTCCTAGCCTGACGGCTATGGTCTGGAGATTTAATTCATCGAATCAAAAAGTAAAGGAACTTAATTTCTAATGCTGAGTAGCCTACTAGCTAGAAGCCTAAGCGACGGGAACATTAAGCAACAATTTCTGGTTCCCGAACCATCTCCACAAAAGCCTTGATAGCTGCTTTGATGTCTGTTGCCTTATCCAACGTTCTAATAAAAGCGCTTCCGATAATAGCGCCACTACTAAATTGGCAAGCTGTTGCATAAGTTGCATGGTCGGAAATACCGAAACCTATTAATCTTGGATTTTTTAATTGCATATCATTAATGCGATTAAAATAAGCCATTTGCTCGTCAGAAATGCCAGATTTTGCGCCTGTAATAGAAGAACTAGAGACCATATAAATAAATCCTTTGGTCAAGTCATCTATTTGACGAATGCGTTCTTCGCTAGTTTGTGGGCTGATTAAGAAGCTAATCCGCAGACCTAATGCTTCAAATAAGGTTTTGTATTTTTCTTCAAAAACGTAAACGGGTAAATCTGGTAAAATCAAGCCATCCACCCCAACTTCTGCACATTTTCTAAAAAATCGCTCTTCTCCAAATTGCATTACTTGATTAAAATAGCCCATCATAATCAATGGAATCTGCGTCTTTGCTCGAACGGCTTTTATTTGCTCGAATAATAACTCGACGTTCATGCCATTCTTTAAAGCCACCGTACTGCTATCTTGAATCGTCGGGCCATCTGCCATTGGGTCGGAATAAGGCATGCCTAATTCAATTAAATCTACGCCTGCTGCTTCCAAGGTTAAAATGATGTCTTGGGTATCATTTAAATTTGGATGGCCTGCGGTGAAATAGACGTTTAAAATATCTTTTTTTTGATTGGCAAAAAGCTTGTCTAATCTGTTCATTATTTAAGAGATGTCGGGTGTCAGATGTCGGGTATCAGGCTAGGCGTTAACCTGCAACCTGATACCCGATACCTGATACCTATTTATTAAAAATCATAGCCCACTTTTACAAAGATAGATCGGGGGCTAATTGGAAATACGACAAAAGAAGCATTTGGGTTTTGGTTAATAAATTCTTCGGTGGCTGCATTGGAATTACTACCAAATTCGTTCGGTCCAAAGAAATTCATTAGACCAGTTGAATTGAAGAGATTATTGGCAATCAAAGAAACATTGACTTGTTTATTTAACTGGTAATTAATCCCTGCATTAATGGTTGAAAAACTAGGTAATTGAAAAGCATTGGCTACATTTCCTTCTCGTTCGCCCATATATCTCCAAGTTGCAAAAATATTTAATTTTTTAATTTTATAAATAGGCGTTATTTCCAACATGGCATTCGGATTATGTGGTACTTTATTACCTGAATAATCAATGATGATATCATCTGCAGGATCAACAGTTTCATTTGCATTATAGACATTAAACCGAGTGGCTTCTGCATCTTGGAAAGTCGCCTTTAAATTTATATCAAAATTAGTTGACACCGACACATTGCCTTCTATTTCTAAACCAACCGTTGTTGTTTTATTGAATTGAATGGGCGTAAAAAAGATACCGCCACCTTGTTGGTCTAAAACAAATTCAGAAAAGGCAATATTATCTAATTGACTATAAAAAGCGGTGGTAAATAAACTAAATTTAGAAGTGACAATTTTTATACCTAATTCCCCTTGAAAAATATCTTGTACCGTACCTGCTTGGTCAATTGGAACACCGCTAAAATTATTAAAATAATAATTCATTTCGGGTGCTTTATGTCCATTGGACAAACGCCCAAATAAAGCCATATCTTCCGATAATAAATAATTAGCGCCAAGCGACCAAGACAAATAATCGTAAGAAAAATCAAAAAGATCTTGTTGACCTGCTAATAAGACGGAATTATTAAAAGCGGTGGTTTCATCGCCATCTATTCCGCCTGGAGCAAAAGTTGGGATGCTTCTATCCTTAGTGCCTTCGTGACCAATATTTTCATAGCGTAAGCCACCATCAATATTTAATTTATCGCCGATTTGAATATTATCATTTAGAAAGAAGGCAAATTGGGTAATTTTGGCATCTCCACGATTGTATAATAAGCCACCATAATTAGAAATACCTGCTCTATCTGATAATTCTACAACTGGCGAACCTTCGTTTTCAAGCGTTACATATAAGCTTCTTGGTATATTTTCATAAGTAGCATAAGCAAAACTGGCAGAAGTAAAAGATTCCACATCCGAATAAGCAAAATAAGCGCCTCCTGTAATCGAATGATTATTCACTTGTTTGCTAATCGTTAATTGTTCCATAATTTCAGTCGCTTCATCTACTTTTTTCCAAGGGGCAATGCCTAAAACAGCATCATTTGGTAAACTACCTTCTAGGTATTCAAAAGAAGCAGGTAGGCCTTGAAATGGCCCAAGAATACCAAAATTATTCACCCTTGCCAGCACTTCATTACTTCTGGTATCTCGAAATACGACTTGTCCTAATGGAATATTCTGAAAAGTTGGGTCGATGCCACTTAATAAATAGGGAAAAAATCCTTCTAAGCCTAAGGGTTGATTGGCAATCGTCGCATTCCAATTGGCACTTTTATTACTTACTTTAAAATTAGAGCGAATAGTCCAACCATTTATGCCATGTGCTAGGTCTAATCCAAGAGCTGCATCTTTGGTTTTTACGCCATTATCGGTATTATATTCATAGGTTGCATTGGCATCATTTCCTGCTACTCGACCATCAGAAATATTAGTGGATAAACTAGGCAAGTTTAAAGCAGTATTATTAAAATCTTGACCAAAAGCAGGTGCTGGGTCTTCCCAATTAGTCGCCGCTAAACCTTGATAACGGTTTACTTTATCATTGAGGTACTTGCCATAAACTTTGATAAAGCCATTTTTTGTTTTCTTAACAATATTAGCTTTTAGCTGGCCGCCATTTTCCCAATTAATATCTGTATTTCTAGCCCCTTGGTCATAGCGGTAAAACCCGCCAATATTATAAGTCAGCCCATTATTTCCTAATAAACCACCTAGATTTAAATCATATCTAAATAATGGATTATTTTCTCCTTGTAGCCCGCCCGTTACGATCATTTGTCCACCAAATTGTTCGCTACCTGTTTTAGAAATAAAATTAAAAATTCCTCCTGGTGCATTGGCACTCGTAATAACTGCTGAACCACCTCGAACTGCTTCTAGTCGTCGAGTCGTTAAGTCGGCTCGATGAAATAAATCTGGGCCATAATAAGTTGTTTGGTAATTGGTCACGGGTAAACCATCTTCTTGTAGAGCCGTGTAAAACCAACCAATATCGTCCTCCGCAGAAGCAGAAATACCTCTAGAATAAACTCTAGTAAAAATAGACCCTGCCGAAGCATCTACAAAAACACCTGTTACTTTTCCTAATAATTCAGCCGTGCCTAATGCGGCAGCATTTTGTATGTCTTTTTGGGAAAGAGTTGTACTAGCGGTAGAAGTAGTTAATCGAGCAGCTTCATTAAAAATACCTGTAACAATGATACTTTCTAATTTTAGCGGGTCGGGGGCTAATGCTATATTTAAGGTGGTCGTCCCATTGCCAACCTCAATTAATTGATGGGTCGTCCGCATCCCTAGATAAGAAATGGCTATCTCATAATTGCCTTTTTCAGGGATGGCCAATTCAAATTGTCCATTATTGTCAGTCAGCGTACCTAAAGCTAAGGCATCTATAAACAAACTAGCACCATTTAGTGCATTCCCATCTTTGTCGGTAATAGTACCCGTAATATTAGTCTGGGCAGTTGATAAAGTTATAAAAAAAAAGAAAGCTATAATGGGGAGTAAACTTTTAAAAGGGTACTGACTCATAGTTTGGCATATTTGCTAAGGAAACAATGAATAAATTAAAATCGCAAAGATAAGAGATATAAAAAGGCAAAGAAATTAGTGTTCTTATTGATTTCTCTTTTTAGTGTAAAATTTGGATGGTTGACCTTTAGTCAACCTGTAATAATTATTTAACTCAAGTTGTGGGTTACGGGTTGCGAGAGAACGAGTCGGCTAAATATACATGAAAAGAGGGGAAATTTATGCTTTCCCTTTTAAAGGGTGTATTTCAGTCCTATTTGAAAATTCGTAACCCGTAATCCGCAACTTGGATTATATAAGAAGATAAATAGGTTGACTGAAAGTCAACCATCCTGTTATTTATTCCCTAAAATCCGATTTAATATTTTTTGAGTAATCAAGTAAGTTGGCTTTACGCCATCTAAACCCAAACTTCCAGAGGCCAAAGTTTTACCAGTTTCTAAAGGATTATCAGAAGCATAATAAGCATATCGCAAGACAACATTTGGGCTAATACTACTCCTAATTTTAGAAGCTGCCTGAATGGCTTTTTGGTAATTCGCTCCTTCCATCTCTAAACCAATAGCTTGCCAAGAAGATTTTAGAAAGTACCGAAAAACATCTCGATTTTGTAGGGAAGTACCAAGTACTGTAATCATTGCTCCGCCGACTACCTCTAAACCGTTATTTTCAAATTCTGCGACAGAAAAATCATTTTCAAAAGGATAATTATCTGCAATGCCTTCAAACACATGGGCGTTTGGAATCATAATATCTCCTTTGCCGCCTTTCAGAATTCCCGCTTTCCCCATGATAGAAATAGAGACAACATCTAGACATACTTTTTGTTCCTCAAAATCATAAGGCTTCAGCAATTCATCCATTGTTTCATAGGCCTGTTCGCCAAAGGCATAATCCATGACAATAATAACTGGCTGCTCTTTTTCAATATATTTTTCGGCTAATTGAATTTCAGCAGGAAGGATAGCAGACTTTATTTTTTGGGTATCAAAAATCTGAACAGAAATATTCGTGCCACTTGTGTCATCTAATTGGAACATCCCATTTTTAAGGGCGTATTGTTTGATTTTTTTCCGAAGTGGTGCGCCACTATCATCACTCAATGCTCTAGCTAAATCTTCTAGGGAATTGCCAAATTTTTTATGCCCCTTTAATGCACCTTTGCCATAAATGGAATTCATAACGCTGTGTAGATTAGCGCTGATGATATGCAAAGGGCGATTCAATAAGGCATTATCTTGTAAAAAATTTTTGATATTCTGCGCCCATAATTCTCCATAAATATGATGGCCAATTTTTTCTCTAAGTGCAGAAGAAAAAGAAATTTCTCTATCATTTTTTTCATTCTCTTCTTGCATAGACAATTGCCCCAGCCAATAAGTAATATGAAAAATACTATTCACTTTTGGGCTTTTAGCAAAACGCTCACAAGCATCAACTGTGTCATTATAGGTTCGGCCTAATAAGGTACTCAAATAAGTATAGGCAACTTCTATATTAAACCCTTCTTCTTTTTCTTCTTCTTTCAACACAATTTCTTCTAGCCTCAACCATTCTCGCTTTTTTTCGCCTCGATGATTTAGGCTATTTTGTCGAATTTTTTCCGACTCAATATACATAAAGGTCAAGTGGGTCAAAATATCATAAATATCACTTCTGCCTCTTGTCATTTCGACAAACATCTGTTCTTCATCTATTCGATAACAATTCCTTCTTCTTTTGGCGGGAATAATTGGGGCAAAACTAGAATCTTCAAAACCTTCTCTAGAAATTAGTCGAACATATCGACACTCTTCTATACCAACGGGCAATCGCTCGAAAATATATAATAGTCCGTCTAACTCTACTTGTTCAGGGTCGTTGATAGAGCCATAAATTTCTGGCTGCAAGGCTTGCAAAGCTTCTATCATTGCTTCTCCTGAAACCCCCAAAGGTTTGTAACTACCACGAATAAAAAGGTGGCGCATGGCGATATATAAGCGTTGGATGGCTTCTCTTGATTCTTGTGCTCGGGTGCGTTTTAGTTGTTTCATTAATATCAGTTATCAGTTATCGGTTGTCAGTTGTTGGAACTACCAATAGAGAATTGATTAATAAAAATAGGTTTGTAGCCAATCCCAAATAGCTACTCTTTCTTTAACTAAATAGAGTAATAACGCAATTATAAAAAAGAAAATTCCCAATTTCCAATTACGTATTCCTTTTGCTAATTTTTCTCTTCGACTTTTGTATCGATGCCTACCTGAATATGCCATAAATTATTAGTTGCTGGTTGCCCCGATGAATCAGGGTAAACTTAGTTGCTAGTTGTTTTCCCGCAAAGATAAGAAACCCTACTCTTCCAAAAAGGAGGTAAAATAATCTGGCTTCATATTTGATAAATATTTAATATTAAAAATAGTTTTGTCAATACTTTAGTTAAAAATCGCATGATTAGCAAAAATGTTATATTTTTAACCATGAGAAACGGAAAGAAAGTAATACTCTTCTTTATCCGTCAACGAAACAACTAACAGAGCAACCAAAGATTGACGATTTTGAACAGACGTTATTCTATATTATTTTTAGTAATTGTATTCGCATGGACCAGCCTCTTTGCGCAACAACAGCGCCTGCCCAAAGAAAAGATTCCCGTAGAAGTTGAATTTTCTGACCAAGGTGGTTATTACGAAGAAGAAGTCATTCTGGAAATGCGTTCTCCAGGGGCAGATATTTATTATACGACGGATGGTTCTCTGCCTACAAAGAGGACCAAAAAATACGAATTTCCTATTATCATTTCTAAAACGACGGTTATTCGAGCAAGGGCTTTTAAAGCAAAAAAAGAAAGTGATATTTATGGGCATACTTACTTTTTAGAGGAACCACTCAATAGTTTGCCTACTGTTTCCTTAAGTATTTCTCCCTGGGTGTTATTCGACCCAGAGGTTGGTATATTTATGAACGGTCCCGATGCTATTGATTCTATTTGGCGCAAGCCAGGGGCGAATTTTTGGAGTCGTTCTGAAAAAATTATCAATGCTGAAATTTATGAGGCAGATGGCAAATGTGTTTTTCGTAGCACAACTGGTTTTCGATTATTCGGTGGAATGAGCCGTTTATTTCCTCAGAAATCTATGGTTTTGGTCAGTAGAAATGAATATGGGGAAAAGCGTATTAAGCATAAGATTTTTGGTAAAAAACAACCTGCTAAATATAAATTTTTGGTTTTACGGAATTCTGGGAGTGATTTTGGAAAGTCTCATTTTAGAGATGCGTTTATGACGGATTTGGTCAAGCATTGGGACATGGAAATACAGGCAGACCGCCCTGCACATGTTTATATCAATGGCAAATATTGGGGTATTTATCACATTAGAGAAAAGGTCAATCGCTATTTTTTAGAGTCACATTGGGGCAATAATAAAGATAGTTTAGATTTAATCGAGCATAGATTATCTCGAAAAAGAGGCAGTAAAAAGCATTATCAACGTATGCTAGATTTTTTAGAAGATAATGATTTGAGCCAAGCAGAAAATTATGCATATATCCAAACACAAATGGATGTAGATAATTTCATGAATTATAAAGTAGCACAAATTTTTTATGATAATGTAGATGCTGGTGGTAATATAAAATATTGGCGACCACAAACAGCAGATGGTCGTTGGCGCTGGATTTTATATGATACAGATTGGGGATTTGGTTTGCATAACAAAACAGCCTATAAACATAATAGTCTAGATTTTCATACAGAACCAGAAGGACCTAATTGGCCAAATCCACCTTGGAGTACCTTTATTCTAAGAAAATTATTAGACAATGAGGCATTTAAGCAAGAGTTTATCAATCGTTTTGCCGACCATATGAATTACTCTTTTCATCCACAAAGAGTACTTACTTATATTGAAAAACATTATCGACAGTTAAAACCAGAAATGCCTAGGCATCTCAAACGCTGGCGATTAAGTCAACGAAAATGGGAGCGACAAGTGCAAATTATGCGGACCTTCGGAAAAGAACGACCACACTATATGCGCATGCATTTAATGGAAAAATTCAATACAGGGAAAGCGGTAAAATTAAATCTTGCTTGTACTGAAGGCGGTAAGATTCGACTCAATCATAATCTAGAAATCAAACCGAACAAACCTTTTAGCGGCATCTACTTTGAGCGAGTACCTGTCCATATAGAAGCAGACCCTAAGTTGGGCTATCAATTTTCTCATTGGGAAGGGATTAATGTGGATAAAGGAACAAGAGAACTAACGATGGCTTTACTCGATGAGGTTTCTTCTTTAAGAGCTGTTTTTAAGAAGATAGTCAATCCGATTGCGGGCAAGATTATGTTTAATGAAATTAGCTGTAACAATAAAAAAACAGGAGATTGGATAGAAATCTATAATCATTCAGATAAAAATGTCAACTTAAAAGATTGGATTTTTGCGGATAATAAACACAGTTATCGTTTGCCCGCAGTTGTTTTAGAATCGAAAGGCTATGTAACCATTTGCCAAGATTCGGCTAAGTTTGCCCGAAAATTCCCTAATTATACGAATGTTCGAGGGAACTTAGGTTTTGGTTTAAGTAAAAGAAAAGAAAAATTAAGTCTTTATGATAATGAAGGTGCTTCTGTGGATAAATTTTATTATGATTTAATCCCAAGAGATTCTGCCTTTACACTCAATTTATTGTTGCCTAATTTGAATAATGGAGACATTGAAAATTGGGAAGCCTTAGTCGGAACTGGTTCGCCTAATCGACCGAATAAATATTATCTAGAAAGTAGAATTCAAGCCCAGCAGGAAGTCTGGATGCGAGTTGGTGCTGCTGGCGGTGTCCTTTTATTATTGTCTTTTATGTTGTGGATGAAGCGACGACAGGATTATTTGGAATTATATTAAGCGCGATTATTCTGCCGTTATATTATCGGTTGAAAAAGTAGCGGAATCAATAGGTAATAATTTATCAATACAATCTAAATGCAAAACAGTTGGGCTATCTGGAGAAGAGGTGTACATCGGATAAAATTTAACATCTGCTTCCATATCCTTTGCAATGTAAGAAGTATTCGTATGAATCAATTGATTATAGCTCTCATCAAACCCTTTTAGCATAATCATAAATTCTCCGTGCATAGCTTCTATTTCTGTCAATGATTTTTCAAATAATGGACTTTTTTTAGTAATTGGATGGACTATGGTCCAATTCAATGGAAATAAGAAAACTCTTTTTCTTTCGAGTTTTAAGTTGGCATAATGTCGGCTTACTTCCTGCTCTTTTTCTTCTAACCAAGTAAAAATTACCGAAGCTTCTAAATTAATGATTTTGTGAGGACGAGTGTTAACAATTCGAAATTGGAAACAGCGCAATCCTTCTTTATAAGCTGTTAGTAATGCTTTTTTACTAAAAGCAATATGCGAACGAGGTTTGGAAAATCGAGCAAAAAACAAGCCTGTAATTAGCGCAAAGGCTATTAACCCAATCGAAGCACAGAGTGAAGCAACAAAATTAGCAGAAATACCAATTGGATTAATACCACCATAACCAACAGTTGTAAAGGTTTGGACACTAAAAAAGAAGGCATATAGAAAATCGCTAATAAAATTTCCTTTGGGCACTCCATGTAATTGTTCCACTCCAATGAGCATAAACAAAGTAGCAAATATTGTATTCGTGGATATAAAAAATACTAAAGAAAATAAAGTAAATCTTGTACTAGACATTTCTAATAATACCTGATAGAGCGTCGATATTTTTCTTCCTTTACGAATAATATTAAAAGAACCGTCCTTATTAATTAGGCGTTCTCCTGCTGCTGTGATTTTAGACCCAAAGCCTAAGTCATTAGAAGATTTTTTTTTAAATTTTTTTTTGATATCAAATTCCATAAGGAGAAAATTTTATGGGGCAAAGAAAACGAGCCATCCAGTATAATAACTGAATGGCTCGTAAGGTAGTTTAAAATTTCCTAGGAAAGCATAAACAACTCTTAGACCTATAATCCTAATTTCGTTTTTACCAAAGCAGTAACGTCTTGCGTTTCGTCTGCATAAAGAATCGTACTTCCCTGTGCAGCGTTACGGTCAAAGACATAATTATAGCCATTTTCTTTTGCCACATCTTTAATCGCAGCATTGACTCTATCAAAAATAGGTTGCAATAATGTATTTTGTTTTTCTCTTATTTGCGAATCCATATCTTGTTGGAATTTACCAATTTTTTCTTCTTCTGCTTTTAATTTAGCTGCTTCATCCTCAATTTGCTTTGGTGACAATTCTCCAGCTTGTTCTTTCTTTTGCAAATCTTGTAATTTAGTTTGGTAAGCTTGTACCATCTGTTGTCCTTTTTTCTGTAATTGCTTTTGTAAAGCTTCCATACTAGAATTTGCCTGCTTTACTTCGGTCATGCCTGATAAAATCTCAGCTGAGTTTAAGTAACCGAATTTTTGTGCGTCTGCATTGAAAGCCGTTGCGGCCATCATTAGAACCAAGATAAATAATTTTGTTATCTGCTTCATGAATCTTTGAATTTTTTTAATTAACTGAAAAGTAGTTTTCTATTTTTGAAATAAGTGCGCAAAAATAAAAAAATTGCGCTGTTTGATGCCTTTTTTATCTTTATTAATGAAAATATTAGTTCATTCTATTAAGGATATCCTCTGTCTTATCATAATCCGCACTCAAAAAAAGCAGCCCTGTAGCACTTCCTTTATCTAAAATAATATCAAACTCTCTTGATTTGGCGTAGTCTTCTATGACAGAATATACATCATCTTGAATTGGCTGGACCAATGCTTGTCTTCTTTTGAATAAAGCACCTTCAGGGCCAAATCTTTGTTTTTGCATTTCTCTAACTGCCTTTTCCTTATTCACAATTTCTTCTTCTCTTTGTTTTCTAACTTCGTCGCTCAATAAGACTTGTTCTGCTTGATATTTGTTATACATACTTTTAATCACATCGTATTCTTGTGCAATCTCGGCTCTCCAAGTAGCCGCTTGTTTGTCTAAATCTCTTTGCGCTTGTTTGTAATTTGGTAAAGATTCTAATACTTGATTAATGTCTACAACTGCAATTCTTTGTGCAGAAATCGTAACTGTTCCTACAAAAAATAATACGGTTAGAGCTAAAAGATATTTTTTCATGTTATCAAAGATTTTACCCCAATTTTTTTTGGGATTAAGTTTTTTAATTTATGTCCTAAATAAGACTGACAAAATTAATATTTTATTGCCAGCTTTCTATTTAAAGACTACCACAATATACTAAAAGTTACTTTCTAAAATTGGTGGGCAAATTTATAATAAAACACTTAATTAGTTGATAAACAGGAGGTTAATTATTTGAAATGTACTAAATCGCCTTAATTCTTTAACGTATGTTTAACGCATCATTTAATGAATTTAACGGGAGGTTTATGATTTTAGGTAGTATAAACATTCCTGTTCATAAAAAAATCCCCTTTATAGCAAGCCTATTTAAAGGGTAAAATACATTTTTTTAAGTTAATTCCGTTTCAATTTCACTTATTACTTTCACAGATTTATGATATGTTTCTTGCATAGAAGCACTATTATCCATCCCCGCAAACAAGGCCATTTCGGTAATTTTGATAATAGCCATATAATCCGTGATATGTTGTTCTTGAACTTTTAAAGATGCTAATTTTTGATGCACATTATCCTTGGTCAATTCAGATAATGGGATATTTAATTTATCACAAACATAACCTAATAAAGCTCTAGAAATTTCGTCATAAAAAGCTCGACTTTTATCAGTTTTCATTAAATCCTCAGCCGTAGCCAATCGTTTTTCTGCTACTTTTTGTGCTCGATTTCTTTTTAATAATACCATATCTATGCTCCCATCTTTAGCCAATAGTTGTTTGTAAGCAAAAGCACCGCCTAGTAGTAAAAAAGGCAAAATTAAAAGCCCATAAAAAAGGTTTGTTTTTGGAAAAGGGGTACCTTTAGTATTAAAAGAAGTAGCGGTTTTAATATAGCGAATGTCTTTATTAGCTATGTCCTCTGCTGGTGCAACAGTCGTTTGACTGGCTGGTGTCCCTTTTCCCGGACGTACATTAATTCTAAAAAGGTTAGGTACTAAAGTAATAAATTTAGCACTATCTGTATCAAAGTAAGTGAAAGCAGGTTTAATTTGATAATTCCCTGCCTGCTTCGGTAATGCTAAATATTCCATTGTTTTTTGCCCTTTTAAAATACCGCCTGTTTCTTGCGAAACTTCATCCAATATTTTAGGTTCATAGACTTCAAAAATACTAGGGAAATCTAAAGGTGGTGGTTGTAATCTTTTAATATCTCCATTCCCCTGAATCGTTAATTTCACACCAACTGCATCATCTGTTGTAATATTTGTTTTGTCAATGTAAGAACTCATGGCATACTTTCCGACCGCGCCACTAAAGGCAGAAGGAATTGGTTGAGGTAAAGATTTTACATTAATATCCAAAGGATTGGTTTGGACATTAACAGGTTTAATTTGATTATTAAAAAAGAAACTATTTGGGCGTTTATTGCCGATTATTACCCCCAATCTAACCGTCATCGGCTCAATCTTTTGTAAACCTGTCTGCTGTGGAAATAAGGCAATTCGCTTTAACACCTTCGTTGTATACTGAATACCATCCAGCACTTCTCGAACAGCTCTAGAATCAAAACGACGAATATCTCTAGCAAAAAAACCTTGATATTCTGGTTCAAAAGCAATGTCGTAATTTTCAATATTTACAGAAGTATATAATTTATAATTCACGACCAATTGCTGGCCGACATAGACTAAATTGGTATCAATTTCAGCTTTTACAAATATTTGCTGTTCTTCAGAAGCATTTTTACTAGCAGCGCTGGCTTTTACTACATCAATGGTTACGGTATTAGATTTTATAGTCTTTCCATTGACTGTCGTCTTTGCAGCACCAATAGTAAATTTCCCAATTTTTGTAGGTTGTAAGGAATAGGAATAAGATGCTTTCTTGGTAGCAGTACCGTTAATAATTGTCGTACTCATCGAGCGACTAGGTCCATTTAACACCGTAAAATGCTTAAAAGAAGGCGCTTTAAAATTACGCCCCTGTGCATTATTTAAGGTAAAGGTAATTTGAAAATACCCATTTTCAACGACTTGTTTGGCATCTGTACTTGCCTCAAAACTTACTTGTGCAGCAGCAGTCGTCCAAAAAATAATCGCTATAAAAAAAAATAATAGTGGTCTCAAACGACTCATTTTTTGCTTGGATTCAGTTGAATTTATACGGAAGGCATATTAGGTTTTATACTAAAAGGATGGGAGCTGTATCAAAACATAAAATTGATTTTTTGAAACGAAATAAAATAACGATTCCCTCCCCCTGCCCCCTCCAAAAGGGGAAAAGTTCTGTGTAAAAAGTAAATCCAGAATTTTAATTGGGAATGTTTTTCATAATTCGTCTTTTGATACAGCCCCTTACAAAAACTATATGCGCTATGTGTAAAAAAACTATCCCGATAATAATTCGGGACAAGTTGTGACTATGTGGTAAACTTACACTACAAAATTACAATTTATAAACTTTACGTTTCTTCTTTTTCTTTTTAGTTTTTGCTCCATTCTCTGTTTTTTCCTCTTGTAATAATGGATTTTTTTGTCTGTCAAAAAAATCATTAAAAAAATCATTGCCGCCAAAAAAGTTATCTCCTCCAAAAAAATCATTCCGATTAAAAAGATCTCGACGATTCTCTTGCTGAGGTTGCTGAATAATTCCATCTGGGTTATCTACAACAAGCACTTCCAAAGGAATAGATTCTAAAGCCCCTTTTTCTGTATCCACAAAAGCAGGCTGGATAAAATAACTCCCTACATCGACGGGTTCAATATAATAACTATAAGCCATAGTCTGACTAACTTCACCATTGCTAATCATCATACTCGATGATTGATTCGGTCCGCTGACGACATTAAAACCATCAAAATTAGGCGCCTCAAAATTTTTAACAGCCGCATTTTCAATAGTAAATTTTACTTCAATATAATTCCCTAATAAAACGGAGTCATTACTAACCTCTACAGTTAATTTTGCTGCTTGCTGACCAAAAGCAGCTAGGCTGAGTACAAAGGAAATAATGACAATAAATAGCTTTTTCATGATGTAATTTTTTGTTAGGAGTTTTCGGGTATCAGTTGTCGGTTGTCAGTTTTCGGTTTAACTGAAAACTGACAACCGCTATCACCAATCCTTACTAGACTTAGAAGGCTTAGATTGTTTTTTCTTCACTTTCTCCTGTACTTTTCGCTCTTCTTCATCCATGATTTCTAATAACTGTTGTGCCTCTTCTTTACTCAAATCTTTAGGTTGAGGCTGTTGATCTTGTTCTTTTTGATCATCTCCAACAGGTTGTTGCTGTTGCTGAGGTTGTTGGTCTTGTTGTTCTTCCCCTTCTTGCTGTTGTTCTTGATCATCAGGTTCATTCTCTCCTTCCTTAGAATCACTATTTTGCTGCTGTTGTTGTTGCTGCTGTTGCTGAATTTGTAACTGTCTTTGCGCTTGACCTAAGTTAAACTTAGTTTCCCTATCTTTTGGGTCTAATCTTAGAGAATTTTTATAAGCATTGACACTTTCTTCAAAATTCTGTTTAGCGTATAAGGCATTTCCTAAATTATGATAAGCTTGAGATTTGACAGTATTGTTTTTTGCAGATTCTGCAGCAGTTGTATAATGCCGAATCGCTTCATCAAATCGCTTTTGCTGATAAATGGAATTCGCTAAATTATAAGCACCTTTAGTAGAATTTTTTTCTTCTAAAGATTTACGATATTCTTCTTCCGCCGTTTGGTAGTCGTCATTATCGTAAGATACATCACCACTTCTCAGTAAAATATGCGAAGATTGAGCGAAGATGGATACGCCGCAGAATAAAGTACAAAATATTATTAAATACGTTTTCATAGCTGAATAATTTTCAATTTTCAATTTTCAATTTTCAAAAAGAGCAACAGGTTTCTTTTGTCAATTAAAAATTCAAAACTATTATTTCCCAAATAAATCTTTACCTGCCAACCATTTATTCTCTCGATAAGATAGCAAAAATTCTGCAATTAAAAACAAAATAGCAATGCCTATAAAATATTGAAAATAACTTTCATATTCATTAAATACTCTAGCTTCAAATTCTCTTTTTTCTAATTTATCCACACTATTTCTTAAGGCAGTAGATACTTCATCTACTTCGTTACCCGCTAAATTGAAATAAAAACCACCACCTGCATTTGCCAAATCTTTCATCATCGGCTCATTCAAACTTGTTTTAACAGGATTTCCTTTATTATCTCGTTTATAATCTGACCTTCCGCCAATTACCGTAGGAATAAAACCACCAGAAGGAGTCCCTACGCCAATACTGTAAATGAGTAAGCCGTTTTCAGCAGCTTCTTTTGCTCGGTCCAAAGCATCTTGATCATGTGTTTCTCCATCAGAAATAATAATGATGGCCTTATGCTGTTTATTCTCTTCTTTAAAAGATTGTTCTGCTAAATCTATGGCTTCGCTAATAGCGGTCCCTTGGGCGGGTGCTTGACTAGGATTGGCACTTCGCAAGAATAATTGGGCGGCTGCATAGTCTGTTGTCAAAGGCATTTGTAAATAGGCGTTCCCAGCAAACAAAATAATACCTAAACGGTCACCCTTTAATTTCTCTACTAAATTCTGAGCAAAGCGTCTAGCCCGTTCCATTCGATTAGGTCGAATGTCTTCTGCCATCATACTCTGAGAAATATCCAAAGCAATAAATATATCAACGCTTTTTCGCTTTACTTTTTCCTTCTTCGTTCCCCATTGTGGATTTGCCCAACCTACAATTAAAAAAGATAAGCCGAATAATAATAAGACAAATTTAGCGGTATGCTTATACTTAGAATAAGCCGGCATCAATTGGGATAATAAGGTGCTATTACCAAATTTATCAAAAGCATTTTTTCTCGCTTTTTGTATGAACCAAAATAATAGCATAAATAGTGGCAACAAAAGCAAGGCATATAAATAATCGGCATTTTCGAAACGAAAGGGCATGAATTTTCTGGTAGCACAGGTTTTAATCTGTAAATGTGAATTTTTTTAGTAAGACAAACCAAAGCCTGCATTACATTACCTGCAAAAATAACAAATCTTCCATTTTAAGTAAACTCTGTTTAGTTAATAACTGGTTAAAGTGAGTTGATATTTTCTAAATAATTCAAGCATTCTTGAGTTATGTTTAAAATTAGTAGCAAATTTTGACGTTATTTGTTCGTGAATATTTTCAAACGACCTATTAAATTTTATGCTAAAAGATTTAGTGCTTACCTCCCAATAACTATCGGGACAAGTTCTAGAAGCATTATTCATTTCGTAATGCTTATACTCGGATTGCTGTTTTTTGGGAATAGTATAGCAGCACAAAACAAGCCAAATGATAATCCCAATTTACCATCAAATAAGGTAGTGTTAAATATATTACCAACCAATCAACATCAAATACTACCCACTAACTTAAAAACTGCTTATTTACTAGTAGATTCGACCAGTATTCAACCGACCTTAAACCAATTAATAGACAGTCTCCAACAAACTGCTTTTCTGACCGCTTCCATTGATAGTTTAATTCAAAAAGATAGCATTTATACGGTATATTTATTTCTAGGAAAACAGTATGATAATTTTCAAATTAGCAATGGAAATATTAATGCCTTGGTGGCTAAGCGTACTGGTTTGGACCGTCTTTTAAGTCAGCCTATTACTTATGCCCAATTAAAAGCCATCCAAGAAAAATTATTAGTGGATGCGGAAAATAATGGCTACCCTTTTGCCACTATTCGATTAACAGATATTCGTATTGACAACAATAAAGTCCAAGCAAAACTATACTTGGAAAAAGGCAAGTTAATTCGATTAGGGGCTTTAAAAACCGAAGGAGAAGGCACCCTTAACATTGCTTATTTAGAAAATTATTTAGGTCTTAAAAAAGGTAATCTTTATCAAAAAGATAAAATTATAGCGACGTCGGAGAAATTACAGGAACTGCCATTCATCAAAGAAACTCGGTCGCCTGCTGTTCGATTTAAGGGCGAAGAAGCGACCGTTAATTTATTTTTAGCGCCTAAAAAAGCCAATCGTTTTGATTTTTTAATTGGTGTTTTACCCAATAATCAAGAATCTGGCAATCTATTAATTACAGCGGATATTGATGCCGAATTCCAAAATCAGTTTGGAAAAGGAGAACGGATACATTTTGAATTTGAACAATTGCGTCCAGAAACACAGCGCATTATTTTAGAAACGAGCTATCCTTATTTACTAAATACGCCTTTGAGGGTGGATTTTGAATTTGGTTTGTACAAAAGAGATTCTACTTATCGAGATTTAATTTGGAATTTTGGTTTGCAATATTTGTTTGAAGGCCGTAATTACGTAAAAGCCTTTTCTAAAAATACAGCTTCCACTTTATTAACAATCGAAGAAAGTATTATTATTAACAATCGACAATTATCACAAGATTTAGACATTCGGAATAGTGCTTTTGGTTTGGCGTATCAATTAGAGCAATTAGATTATCGCTTCAATCCTCGTAGGGGTTGGTTGCTACAATTGGAAGGAAGTGCTGGTTTTAAGACCATCAAAAAGAATAATAAAATCATCGGTTTAGTAGATGAAAATGACCCTACTTTTGAGTTTGAAAGCCTTTATGATGCCTTGGATTTGAATACATTTCAATATCAATTAAGCGGGCAAATCGATAAATATTTTCCGATTGGTAAACGAGGTGCTTTTAAAACGAGTGTACAAGGGGCCGCCATTATTGGAGAAACGCCTATTTTTAGAAATGAACAATTTCGATTAGGTGGCAATCAATTATTAAGAGGCTTTGATGAAGAAAGTCTTTTTGCAACCAATTATGCAGTAGGTACTTTGGAATATCGGTATTTGATTGGTCAAAATAGTTACTTTTTTGTATTTGGAGATATAGGGTATTTACAAAATAAAACAAATGAAAATGATTTTTCTAATCGACCTATTGGGGTGGGTGCAGGGATGACTTTTGAAACCAAGGCTGGGATTTTTGGAATTAGTTATGCTTTGGGGAAACTAGAAGATGCGGCTTTTGAATTTCGGGCGGCTAAAGTTCACTTTGGGTTTGTTAGTTTGTTTTAAATTAAAATTATCAACTATTTATTTTATTTCCGATAAATGTAAAATACAAACCCAGTAATGATTATCATCATAAAAATAGCTAGAATCAAAATAATACAATCATCAGTTGGAGAAGGTAAATCAACAGCATTCATATTACCTAAAGGTACAAAAGCAGCCCAATATTTAGGGTGAGCATTAAAACTGTCCGCATCATTCAGGTAATTTAGTTTTGCTTGTTGAAGCGCTTTATCTTTTTCTAAATTATTTTGGAGTTGTGTGTAAAAATGTTGCATCAAAATTGCTGTAGACTTATCATTAACACTCCAAAGAGTAGTTATAACACTTTTTGCACCAGCATAAATAAATCCTCTGGCTATGCTAATGACGCCTTCTCCTAAATATGCCTTACCAGAACCAGTTTCACATGCACTAAGGACAATCATTTTTGTAGAAAGCAAAAGTTCGTAAAGTTCCCGAACATATAGTTTGAAAGTATTATCCAAAGTGTCTAAGGTATTGGAAAATGCGATATAGGAATAATCGGAGTTTTTATCATTTTCTAGGGCATGAGAAGCAATATGTACATACGGATAGGTAGCCATCTTTTCTAAAAATACACTTTTTGTGGCATTGTTATGACGGATTACCTCTGAAGCAACAAGTTTATTAATGCCCAAAACCTCTGATTCAGTATATTTCAGCGGATATAACTGTCCTCGTTCTTCCTTCCTACCTTTAGCTAATAAAGGCGCTATAGCTATTTTTTTGTCTCTGTAATTAGGGGCAAAAGCTAATAATTTATTGTTAGTAAAAGAAGAATTAGTCTTTTCATATACTCTTTTCAAAAGAGTTGCAGAATAATAAAGACTAATACTATGCTCTTTCAACAAGTAGGGATAAGCTTTGTAAATAGTTGATGATTGGACATCTTTTGTTAATAAAACATCGAAAGGAATATGACTAAGATAACCATCAGGAATAATAATAAGTCGTTCTGTTAGCTTAATATCTTTGTAAGTGGGTTTTAAAAGAACATTATAAAGACTTCGAGCTTTCTCTATATAAACATCGTCATTTTTACTGTAGAGGTCATTTTTTATGGTCGTGGCAGCTATTTGTAAGTTAGGCGTATTTTCAATTTTTTCAAGATGTATCCTAGATGAAGTGATTGTAAATTTGTAAATATTATTTTTACCATTAAAAAATTCGATAATAGACTGGTTTTGCGTTTTTAAGAAACTTTGAAGTTTTTGTATAGAAACAATTGAAAAGTCATATTTCAATTGGTGATAGATAGGATATTGTTCTTCTAATGTAGCGACTAGCGTCTCCAACGCTCGCTTCAACTCAAATATCCTATTTTGAGTTGAGATAGTCTTTTCCTCACTTAGCACATCCGTATAAAGTATTTTTTCAAGTTCTGCTATTTGATAACTTAAAACCTTTTCCTTTGCAATTGTACCTTCAGGAATACCACCAATTGAATTAGCTGTCGTTTTTTGAAAATTTTCTAACAAGGAAAAAGCCTTACTTTTTTCTAAAATTTGAAAAGCTGATTCCCAATAATTTTCACCCAACTCATTCGCTGTCTGTAAGGCTAATTCAAAAATAGCATAAGAATCTTCTAATAATGTTTGTTTGTCTTCTACTGAATAATTTCCTATTCGGATACTTTCTAATAATTCAATCGCTAACTGGCAAGTATTCCAAGTTTGTAGAAGAAGATTAGCATCATTTGAGGACTCATATAATTTAAATTGTAGTGCTGCTTTTTTGTTGAGGGTATTTAATACGTCTTTTTTATTGGACTTGATTTGTGCGAACGAAGGATTCTTAGAAAAAAGCGTATCGTTAAAATTATCTACTAACTGAATAAGAGCTGCTTGGTAGCTTTTTTTTGCCGCTTCTAAGTTATTTATTTTTGTAAAAAAACCTCCTTGTTTGGAGTATGCAGTAGCTGTTTCAAAATGCTTATTTTTATAAACGTCTGAAAATAATTGAATGGCATTTTGAAAGTGAAACTTTCTTTTCTTTTCTGTCTGCACTATATCTGCTAAAAGTAAGTAAGTTTCAGCCTTTTGAAACTTTTTAAGATTCGGGTATTCTAGTGCTAAGTTGGCATAGTAGAATGCACTATCCGTTCGATTTAAGGAATAATAAGATTTTGAAATACCGTAATACAAAGGTAAGATGTATAATCTAAATGCATCACGATATTCAGGGTTAAACTGGAGCAATTCATTATAGTAAGCTAATGTTTTTTTATAATTTTTTACTGCTTGTTTATAATCTTTTTTTTGTACATAAACATCTGCTAATCTAGCAAATGTAGTTTGATATACCGCTTTCCTATTTTGTTTTTTCGCATTTTCTTTTTCGTAATTAATACAATAGGAGTAACTATTAATGGATTTTTCATAGTTTTGATTTAGTTTGTGGATATCGCCAATGTGTATATAACAGACTATATAAGCAGTATAAAGCATCGGTGAAAGCGAGTCCTTTTGCTCAAGATATCCAATAAGGGATTCATACAGTTTAAAACTTTTGGAAAGCCAACCTGTTTGTTGATAATAGTCCCCCATTCGTATTTGAAAATCTATCCATAGCTCATCCCAAGTTTGTTCATTGACTTTGTGTTTATTAGTAAGCAACCGCTCTTCCCCTTGATGGAGATAAAATTCCATGAATTGTAATTCTTTTGCTTCTCTTGCACAGTGTACTCTCCAAAGGGGAATCTCCATATATGTATTCCAAAGTTCTGTCTCAAATGCAATACTATCAGCTAAATTAAGATAGTGATAAGCAGAGTCAATATTTTGTGAGCAAAAAGATTTTTGAACTTTCTCTAGATAGTCATCGACTATACTTTGCATATTTTTTTCCTCTATCTGATTTCCATAAACAGATAGAGAATTTAGTAAAAGAATTAAAATTGTAATTACTCGTAACATTCGGTCATGTTTATTTTAATTTCACTTCAAATGAGTAGGTATGTTCATCATTAGTCTTTACGTTTCTTGTTTTGATTTTCCAAATAGCCATATTGCTATTAGAAAATAGTTCCTCGTTTATTTTCATTCTTATAAGACTATATTTACCTCTATTTAATTTACTTTTATTTTTCATGTTTGCAATTACCTCAGATTTTTGGTTGAGTATTATGCTTTCTACTATAACTACCTCAAATAAACGATCATTTATTAGATATTTAAACCCAATTGGAAACCAAATTTCTTTCTCCAGACAAGGAAGAGGGGGAAGAACGAACCCTTTCAAAAATTGCTCAATATCTGTTTCCGTTTTATTTACTAATTCTACTTGACCCAATTGGGAAAAATGATATTTTTTAGTATCCGACAAAATTAAATTTCTACGAATTACATCATTTGAAAGCTTTATTGTTTTACTACCTGTTATGTATTTCTCAACTAAACCAGAAGAGAATAATGTCTTAAAGAATACAAAAATTTTTTTAAAAAAATCCATGCTAAAAAGTTTATGTGTTTATAAATAGCTTTTCTAATTTAAGTGATTCAAGTGCTAGTTTTATAGTATTTATGGACTAATACTAATTCACCAAATCATACCAAAAAGAATTTATCTTCTCCTGCAAAGACCGAGCATCTTTTTTATACTTGTTGGAAATAGAGGAAGCTAAAAGCTGTTTAAGTTGTTCTGCTACTTCTTTTTCTTTTCCAAGTGCTAAATCTATTAAAATAAGATTCCAAGTTACTGCTTCAAAGTTAATTTCCTTGATATTATAGTTCAATGTTGTTTGATTTTGTAATATATTGCTATAAGCTTCTTTTGCTTTTTTATATTCTCGGTTAGCTAACAGTTCTGAAGCATACAAATATTGGTAATACAAAAATTGCTTATCCTTTTCTGATATTGTTTCATTTGAAGTTTCTTTTCTATCAGCAGAAGTTGATTCTATTTGGTATAAGGCAACTAAGGAGTGATTGCTATATTGTTGCTTATTCCATAAAAATAATCCAGCTAGAACAAAAAGTGCGATGGAAGCTGCCATCGCCAATTTAACCATGATGCTTTTTCTTTGAACTTTTATTACATTTTTAGCATCTATCCTTTCCCCTTTCCCCCGAAACCTTTCCAAAACCTCCAAATTTCGATTAACCCGAACCGCTTCCTCTATACTCGCCTCATCTAGTGCTACCTCCTCACCTTCAGCCAACACATTTAAGCCCTGAAAGTACTGAACTTTCTTCGATAACTGAGCTAGTCGAAGTCCATCTGTTAGTATTTTTTGCTCCTTAAAAAGCAAAGAAAGTGCAGCCTCATTTGTTAGTCTTTGCTGAAAAGTAATTATTTCTTCTTTCGACAATTTCCCTTGCAAAAAAGCATCAATCCATTCTTGGTCGGTTTTTGGTTTAAACATATTTAGAAGTTTTCTGCCATTGGTCATTCACCAATTGCTTTAGTCGTTTATTACATTTGTACTTACGAGATTTAGTGGTGTTAATATTAGCAAAGCCTAGTAATTCTTTAATTTCGGGAATAGAGCGTTTTTCAAAATAGAACAACTCCAAAATTTCCTTACAGGCTTTGCCTAATTCCTCTAATTTATCGATAACTAGCTTTAACTTTTGTTCATATACATCTGTCACAGGTGTTTCTTCTACGATATGGCTAATCAAAACCTTTTCAATATCAACAGGTATATTCTTTTGTTTCCGCAACCATTCTTTGACCAAATTTTGACCAATACCTAATAAGTAACTTAAAGGCTTAACCCTCAAACTAGTCAACTTCTTTGTCATTATATTATCGTAAAAAATAGTGACTGTTACTGCATAAATATCCTTTACTTCTTCTAATGGAATTTGATGCCTTTTCATCAATTGAGCAATAAAAGCATTTCTATTATCTGTAAATACTTCATCTAAAGTTTTTAGGTCTCCAGAACGTATTTTCTGAACGATTTCGGAATAAATAGCAGGTTTACTCATTAGCTAATGTTTATATATTGAAAAAGTAACCTGAAAAAATGCTAATCTACTAGGTTACTTTTTAGAATAGGTTACATAAGGTATTGTAAAGCAACTTTAAGCAAAGTTAAAAACCCTCAACTCATTAACAAATTAAAAATCATGCAACCCACAAAATTCAATAGACCACCTTAATCCAAAATAACAATAAATACTAAATATTAGCCTGGCTAATTTCCAAACCTAAAAATAGATAAAAAGCAATAACCGGAAAAGTAAGCACCTACTTTTCTATGGGCGGTGCTATGCCTAAAACCAAGAAGTAAACCAACGGTCAAGTACCGTGCGGTAACACCTCACTCATTTTTTAACCTAAAATTTTTTATTATGAACTTCATTATTAGCGAAGATGTTATTGGCTTCTAATTAGTCGAAATAGGATGGAGTTGTGATTCAACTCCATTCTTTTTTTTAAGTATATTTATGTGATTGAGTAGCCATTCTCTTGATAAACTTGGAAAAGGTTGTATTACTCGCAATTCCTCGTTCAATTTGACTAATTTTTTTTCACTACCTTCAGTCTCACACCATTTAACCAGCCGTAATAAAAAACTACCAAAATTCTGATAGGCTTTTCTTTTAGAAGTAGATAATATAGATTTACGCTTCAAGTATTTTTGGTAACTTTCTAATTGCGCATAAAGCGATTTGATATGTATCTGTCCAATTATATAACACTCAAATATAGTACGCAGGTGTAGGTTTCTTCTCGGAACTTCTAAGATTATTAAATCTGACTTTTCTAACTTTGAAAGCTGACTTAAACAATCTTGGTATTGGTGTTCAAAGAATAATGTAATGGCATTTGCAAATTGTTGATATAGTTCTTTTTGAGGTTCGTACATTCGGAAAATTTCCGATTTGATGAAGGATTTGACCCACTCATTTTCCCCAATAATTAGAGCATTTGATACTATATTGATAAAAGTTACATTGGTCATTAATCCTTTGTAGAAGATAGCACCATCTTCTAGCCCCAATTCATACAACTGAAATATTTCTTTGTTTACATTCTTACCTTTATCGTTTCTACCTACACAATAGTTGATAAGCAAACGAAATAACAAATTCTTAATCTTTTTATCTATCATTTCATAATTGCTGAAAAATTGTTTTTTTATTTGTTGGAATACCTCATCATTAGGAGTTGTCAATAATCTTACTGCATTTTCTAAAATAATGACTATGCCAACTTTATTTTCTTCAAAAGGCTTTTTTTTCAAGGCATCAACATAACCAACAATGCTTTGCGGTATATCATAATGATATCGCAAGTTACGAGAAAGCCACTCTATAGTATATATCAACTTTTGTTGATGGTAGTATTGTTCTAACAAGCGAGTACTTTCCACAAAATGAGTACAATAAGCATCTCCTTTTCTATTAAATTCATTAAAATACAGTTGATGATGTAAGGACAGTTTCTGGTAAATTGCTTGTGGCGTTAAAAAAGCTTCCGAACTAAGATTGTCTAATTGTTTAGTTGTTATCTTTTCATAATTCTCTTTTAACCCTTTTTGGTAATAAACTTGAGCAGTTGCTAATTGATAATCAATCTCCTTTTTTTCTAAATCTTCAATGATTAAAAATTTCTCAGCTAATTTTAACAAGCGAGACATTAGTTGTCGTAACTTATTATCGTCAAATTTTTCGCCTTTAAAAACTTTGCTAAAAAGCTTTTCTCTAGACCATTTCTTATCATCAAATTTAGATACTGTTTTTTTCAATTGCTCCCACAGAACAATTAGTTTTTGACTGTGATTAAAATACTTAGAGTTGACAAATTTATCAAAAGCCCTAATTTCAGCAGGGCTAAAAGTTTGTAGTAATACTATTAATTTAGTAGTTCGCATTCATTTATTTTAAACTGTTTTTCATAACAAGTTATTTTTTATAATAAATTGATTATTAGATGCTTATATAAAATGCAGCCTATTCTTTTTATTTACTTTTTTAAGATACTATCCCTATTTTGTCCTTCTTGAAAAATCAATAAATGGCAACTAAATAATTATATTTGTGAAAGCCAATAGGCATTAGCCTACACTATTAAACACTTAATTTAAACCACTTTCTTCTACTTGATTCTTCTATTTAATTTAACTGGTTATAGCGTACATAACCAAAAGGAGATGCTATGCCTCTAAAAAAACAATTTTCAACTAATTACAAATGAAGTATTCAACATTCTTGGAAAAGGCAGACCTCATCATTTTATCCAATCTATCAAATGAAAACTTTTCTATTGACTTTTTTTGTCGAGAACTGACTACTAGTTACACACATACTTATCGACAAATTCATCAAGCAACAGGATTATCACCGTCCAGATATGTATGTCAAAAGCGTTTAGAAAAGGCTTGTCAACTCTTAGCAGAAACTGAGTGGAATATGAGAGAGATTGCTTTTGAGGTTGGTTTTAATACGCAAGCTTATTTTTCTAAGTGTTTTGCTGAAAGGTATAGCTGTCCTCCTTTGCGATTTCGAAAGCAACAGCAAAAAGCACAAGACACCTATGCTTTGGCTCTAAGATAACAAAGACTTTTCTATTAGATGTATAAAGTCGTCGAATAAATAAATAAAAAGGAAGATACGTGTAAAAATGAGACGTTCTTCATACTTGTAAAATATTAAAATTAGAAAAACATTATCAAAAAATTTAATATGAAAAAAGAACCATTCCAACAAAAAAATAAGACTGATTTAAGTACCTCAAATAAATTAATCAAGAATATTGATTTAAGACATCACGACCGAATTGGGATGTATCTAGAGAGAAAAAGAAAATCACTCAAAATAGAAGAAACTACACAATTAAAAAGTGGGCAAATTCTAGATTGGATACCTTGTGATTCTCAATGTATTGACGGGAAGATAGCAACTCCTCCTCCATTGAAAAAAATAAAAAGGGTAAGAAGAAAAAAAATTAGCCGTCTTACAGAGTTTGAATTGGAGAAAAATTTAAAGAAATTAGGGCCTAAGGGGTGTGTACCGATATTAAGAAGAGATGTTAATTTATTAGAATTACCAGAAAAATTATCACTTTCAAATTTTTTGTCTAAACATGGAAAACCAACATTTCTTAGAAAGTTTGGGGAAGGTCCTGAATTAGAGTTTCCAATGGATAGCAGTGACCATTGGTATGCTTCAAGCACTCAGACGGTTACCAATTATGGTGGGGAAGGATATATTAGTGCATGGGCACCTTATGTAGAATGGTCTGATGAATTTTCATTAGGACAAATAGCTTTGGTTCGTGGAGCTACAGCATCTAGACAAACATTAGAAGCTGGATGGCAAACCTACAATCAACTTTATGGAGATTGGAAACCACATCTTTTTATATTTTACACTACGAATGGATATACTGAATCGGGGGACAATATAGGGGGATATAACAGAGATGTAGACGGTTGGATACAAGTGTCGGATAGAATTTTTCCAGGAGCATTATCATCACCTGTAAGTAATATTAATGGGGAACAATATGATATGTTTGTTAAATATCAATTTTTTGAAGGGAATTGGTGGTTAAGAATTAATAATCAATGGATTGGCTACTATCCAGCATCATTGTTCAACCATACAGGTTTAAGAACAAGAGCTTCTCAAATATATTTTTATGGCGAGACTATCGACTCAAATAATCATTCTGGAATGACTAGAACAGATATGGGGAGTGGCCGTTGGCCGTATGAAGGATGGAAAAAATCTGCTTATATGAGAAATCTTAAATATCAGTCAACTCCTGAAGGTAATTTGGAGAATTATAACCCTGGGTGGATTTATGAGAATGATAGAGAATGTTATGACATAGAAGGAAAATTTAATAATAAGGGAAATTGGGATAGTTATTTTTGGTGGGGAGGTAGCGGTAAAAATAGTAAGTGTGGATGAGATATAGCGTGAAATTGAAAATTAGAGGTAGTAAAGTAAAGAACTCAAAATTGCCAATTATTAGAAAAATTTAATATTGATAGTTGGGATTACATTAGACTGGTTGCAATCATTTATAAAAAACAGCTAATTATTTAACATTTAAATTTTAAATTATGAAAGATTTTCAAAGATTTGAAGATGCTCTTATGGGACATCTAACGGATTTTAGATTAGATAAAATTTCGTTAAGGAAGTATTCATCTGCTATAGTTGACCTCCGTAAAAATGATATTTTGATAGATAGAATATGGAGATATGGGCAACCTGCAATTGACGGAGTATTTAGAACTAATGGTATAGGTATAAGGAGTCGTATTGGAATTAAAGATATTGGAAAACTAAATGATATTTTTAAAATTAGAGATCTTCATTCGATTGAGGTTTTTCCACTAGGAATAATCGCACCAGAATTATTAGAAATCAGATTTAAAATTGGCGAAAATTTAGCATTAAGATAAGATGGCTTCAAATAAAAAAAATGAACTTTTTGAATTGACACGGAAGCAAGAATTTATGAGTGGCTTCCGTGTCATTCATTTACACCCAACATTAAGATGTAATCTTAAATGTAAGCATTGCTACTCCAATTCTTCATCAGAAATAAAGACAGGATTAAATGCTAAGGATATTATTAATTTTCTCGAATATGCATACGAATACAACTTCAATGCTCTATCTATTTCAGGAGGAGAACCATTTCTTTATAAAGGCTTACATGAAATATTGGAAAAGAGTAAAGAATTAGGGTTTAAAAATTCTGTTGCCTCTAATGGAATGCTATTGAAAAGCGAGAGAGTAAAGAGAACTTTGAAGAAGATAGACCTTATGGCAATAAGTATTGATGGGGATAAAGCATTGCATAATGAAATACGAAGTTTTAATAAAGCTTATGAAAAAATGATAGAAGGTGTTAATATAATAAAGGAACAAGGAATAGATTTCGGATTTATACATACCGTAACTCCAAGAAGTTGGGAGAAATTAATTGAGTTATCGGATTTAGCATTTAAGAAAGGTGCCAAATTAATACAATTCCACCCGCTCGAATTATATGGACGTGCAATAGAAGAAATGCCCAATGAGCAAATGGGACAAGATTTGTTACATAAAGTTTTTATAGTTGCTAATTACCTGAAAAGTAAATATCAAGGAAAGATGAATATCCAGCTGGATGTTCTCCATAAAGAACATATTCTTAAATATCCTGAAACTGTAGCTTATTTCGGGAACAAATATCTTCCAAAGATAAATGAAATAGCAAGTGCATTGAAAACAATAATTGTTGATGAAGTTGGAGATATTTATCCAATTTCATATGGTTTTTCAAAGAAATACTTAATCGGGAATATTAAAGAAGTTAGTAGAAATGAGGAGATATTCGAAAGGTTCTTAAATAAATGGGAGGAGATGTATTCAGTAATAGAATCAACATTTAACCAAATTTTGGAAAATGAAAATGATGATATGGTAGTATGGACGGAGTTAATAGTAAAGAATAGCAGAAAGAAACCTGTATAGTTGACCAATGTAATGTATTCTATTCAGAACTACAGGGATTGTTTAATAAACTGTGTCAAAAATTAAAAAATAAATTCAAAAGCCAAAAA
>CAZXYA010000012.1:0-41329 GCA_964644655.1 uncultured Saprospiraceae bacterium
GCAGATTTTAATCGCAATGGGCTATCCATTATCTCATCCAACGATTTATATCCGTAGTCAAGAGGATGTGAAATGTAATGGTTTTGCCATTCAATGTAGAGTTACTACGGAAGACCCCGCAGCAGATTTTAAGCCAGATTATGGGACTTTAGTTGCTTATCGTTCGGCAAGTGGGATGGGCATTCGATTGGATGCTGGAAGTGCGTATGCAGGGGCAAAAATTTCTCCATTTTTTGATAGCATGTTGGTAAAAGTGACGGCATCAGGTCGGACTTTTGCTGGTGCAGCGGATAGATTGCACCGTGCGCTCCGAGAATTTAGAATTCGAGGCGTGAAGACGAATATCATGTTTTTATTAAATTTATTGCAAAATAAAGAATTTAGAAACGGCGCAGCCACCGTTAATTTTATCAAAAAATATCCAGAGTTAATTACAAATATTAAACGTCGGAAAGATAGAGGGACTAAATTATTGAATTATTTAGCGGAAGTAAATGTCAATGGCAATCCTGATGTCAAATATACAGACCCAAACAAAATCTTTACCAAACCAATTGTACCTTCTTTTAAACCCGACGATGCTTATCCTGAAGGTAGTCGAGATTTATTGAAAAAACTAGGCCCCGTTAAGTTTGCGGAAAAGCTAAAAAAGGATAAAAAAATCCAATATACAGACACGACTTTTAGAGATGCTCACCAATCGCTTTTAGCGACTCGAATGCGGTCTTATGATATGTTAAAAGTGGCAGAGAGTTTTGCGAAGAATCATGGTTCAGATGTCTTTTCGATGGAAGTTTGGGGAGGTGCAACTTTTGATGTATCCCTAAGATTCTTAAAAGAATGCCCTTGGTTAAGATTAGAGCAACTAAGAGAAAAAATTCCGAATGTAATTTTTCAAATGTTGTTAAGAGGGTCTAATGCAGTAGGCTATAAAGCCTATCCAGATAATTTAATTGAAAAATTCATTGTTCAAGCACATACTACTGGCATTGATTTATTCAGAATTTTTGATTCTTTGAACTGGGTGGATGCTATGCGAACCTCTATCCGAACAGTTAGAAATGAAACGGATGGTTTAGCAGAAGCTTGTATTTGTTATACAGGTGATATTTCCAATCCAGAAAAGACTAAATTTAATCTAGAATACTACCTTGATTTAGCCAAGCAATTGGAGGATGAAGGGGCGCATATTATTGCGATAAAAGACATGGCTGGTTTATTAAAACCTTCGGCAGCTAAGACTTTGGTGAAAGCCTTAAAAAAGGCAGTTGATTTGCCAATTCACTTGCATACCCATGATACGTCCTCTATTCAAGCAGCGACTTATTTGAGTGCCATTGATGCAGGGGTAGATGTAGTAGATTTGGCATTGAGTTCTATGTCTGGGCTAACTTCTCAACCGAATTTTAACTCTGTCGTTGCGATGATGCAAGGACATAAAAGAGAGCGAAAAATTGATTTAAATTCGCTGAATGAATTTTCTGATTATTGGGAAGATGTAAGAACCCAATACTACCCATTTGAAACAGAATTGAGAGCAGGAACAGCAGATGTTTATGACATGGAAATCCCTGGTGGTCAATATTCTAATTTGCGTCCACAGGCAAGAGGTTTGGGCTTGGAAGATAAATTTGAAACCATCAAAAAGAATTATACCATTGCCAATGATTTATTTGGAGGCATCATTAAAGTAACGCCTTCTTCTAAAGTAGTGGGCGATATGGCGATGTTTATGACGGCTAATGGTTTGACCAAAGAAGATGTTTTGAAAAGAGGGGATAAGCTAGCTTTTCCTGACTCTGTGAAAAACTTAATGCGAGGGAATTTAGGGCAAATAAAAGGTGGGTTTCCAAAAGATATTCAGAAACTGGTTTTAAAAGGAGAAGAACCTTTTACAAACAAGCCAAATGCCCATTTAAAACCAGTCGAATTTGATAAAGAATTTGAAGCATTTAAAATAGAATTTGAAAATGAGCATTTAGAAATGCGAGATTTCTTGTCGTATAAATTATACCCAAAAGTATTCACCGATTTTTACGAGCATTTTAAAAAATATGGGGTGGTTAGAGTTTTGCCTAGTACCGCTTATTTTTATGGTTTAAAATCTTATGAAGAAATCATTGTCAAATTAGAACAGGGTAAAAACTTATTGATTCAATATTTGGATGATACCAAAACCAATGAACATGGAAATCGAATGGTTTTCTTTAATTTGAATGGACAAACCAGAGCGGTAGTCGTGAAGGATAAAAATAGTAATGTAAAGGTGAAGGAAAACAGAAAAGCGACGGCTGAAAATGAGGTAGGTTCCCCATTACAAGGTAGTTTATCCAAAATATTAGTAAAAGCAGGGGATGAAGTGAAAGCTAATGCCCCATTATTTATCATTGAGGCCATGAAAATGGAAAGTACGATTACGGCACCAATGGCTGGAACGGTGAAAATGGTTCATTTAAAGCCAAAGACTTTGGTGAATCAGGATGATTTGGTGGTAGAATTGGAATAGTTTAATAGAATTTTCATTCCTAATTCTCACCTAAATGCTTGTTTTAGGTGAGAATTAAGGTTTAGATACAAGAAATCAGAATATACGGTAATAATTATAAAAAGGTATATTTCATAATTCCGTATAATATTTTTGTGAATTGTATATTTCCTTTGTAAAGCCAATAAGTTAGTTGGCATTTTGCATGAAAACATCATACTCCAAAGAAATGAAATGCACTTTAAACCTAATAAAATAAAGAATATTTTTTATTAATCTTTAATACCTTAACAGTATGGTGTCTTTGGAAGTAAGTCTAATTAGAATTAAGATGGAATTAGAGTTGAATAGGGTAGAGTTAATTCTTTTTGGAGGCGGATTAGGACTCTCAATCTTGATATGGCTCTTGCTATATCAGTTTTGAAAGCCCCAAATTGACATGGGATTATTAAATTAATATCCCAAATTCTTATTCATCAAGAGCGATAATGCCCACCATTATCGCTCATAAAATGCAAATGTAGAATCTTTAACCGAAAGTCACAAATTTTAATTGTTGAGAATTTGTTGAGTTAAATAGTAATTGGCAGTTGATATTTATTATCTTTTAAATTTAATTTCTGCAATAACGTTATAAGAACTAGAGAACGTAGATTCTTCATCTAGCTTTTGTTCCTCTGTCCATTGTTCTTCTATCTTCATAATAAGCTCTTTATCTGTCAGTTTTATAATTTCCATTTCGGTAGGTTTGGATGCATCTGCAAAATCTTGGCCATTAAACTCTGCACTTACAAATCCTCTATCTGTTATGATTTTATTGTCGGATAAAGTATAAGTTCCTATACTTGAGACGGTCTCAAAAGTATCATCGACTGCTTGTTCTTACTCCGTATCAAATTGATTCTCCGTAATAACCATTTTTCCTACAATCCTGTAGTTACCCAAGCTCTTATGACAATGATTTTTTGAAACTTCATGCAGAAGGACGAAACATGCTGGAATTGCATTTCCTCAAAATCCTGTTTCAATTGGCGAAATGATTAGTTTTTTGCTATTAATGCACGAGGTTTTAGAAATTGAAGATATGAAAAATGCCATTGAATTTTTTTAATGGCATTTTTTTATGTTAGGTGATTTTAATTAAACCCTCTTTTGATTTTAGTAAAAATTAGTTAAATTTGAGAAAATAAATTTTAAAAATAGTAGTATGCGCTCACCATTTCCTGGTATGGATCCTTATTTGGAAGGCCATCTTTGGCCAGATGTTCACCAAAGCTTGGCAAATGCTATCAAAATAATGTTGGTACCAGAGGTGAGACCAAAATATCTAGTTCGAACTAATTCTTACATAATTGTGGATGAAAATATGAAAGAAGATGTGGGAATCATTTATCCTGATGTAGAATTATTCGAGAAAAATCAAATTCTACGTGAGCCAGCAATTGCCTATGGAAATGCGAAAGAATATAAATTTACGCCACCTACTATTTTATTACCCTCCGTTGAACCCGTAGAAGTAAAAATTCCTATAGTAGAGATTCGTGACAAGAATAATAATAAATTGGTGACCGCTATTGAAATTCTTTCACCAGTTAATAAAAGAAACCCTGGATTAATTCCTTATCGAAAAAAGCGTAGCAATTTATATAAAACAGGCGTACATTTACTAGAAATTGACCTTTTAAGAAGAGGGACTAGGCCGTTTTCAGATAATAAAATTCCCGATACGGCTTATTTGATTACATTGATTAGAGCAGATACTAAAATGGCTGCTTTTTGGGCAATTAATATGAACCAACCTCTACCAATCGTGCCAATACCCTTAAAACCAGCAGATAAGGATATTGGCTTAGATTTGGGAAAAGCATTAGAACAGGTCTATTTACAGAGTGCTTATGCTGATGAAATTAATTATCAGGAGATTCCACCACCACCAAGATTATCCGAACAAGAATTGACTTTTTGTAAAAGTATAAAAGTACTGAATTGACAATTACAAAGGTTTCATAGGCGAATATACCTTCACCGCTGTCCGCAAAACCTCCTCCTTATCCAAAGTCATTTTCTTCAATTGCTGCCCAGCAAACATATCCATTTGCGTAGTAAAGTGTTCCGCTCCTTCTTTAGCAGAACTACCATAAGCATTAACCGACTCAATTTCCACACCATCAGGCCCAAACCGAACCAATTCAATATAGGAATCTCCTGCCACGCCTTTATACTGTCCATTGTCTTGTTCTCGGCTATACATGGCTGCCAAGACATCAGGGCCACCACCTAAAGGAATATTAACATCGCCTCGAATATGCCGTTGGAATTCGCCGATTTCTACTGCCAATTGACCATATTTTTCCAATAATTCTGCTTTGGCTTTGCGAATACCTTCAATACAATCTTCCGTAGTCAAAACGCCACCACGAACCGATCGGTCTTCCGCTTTTCGTCTTGCATCAATAAATTTCCAAGTCAATAAAAAGAGTGGGGCAGTAGTGCTACCCAAATAGGTTTTTCTATCCCAAGCAGATAACAGTTGAATAGCGTCTGCAATGTCTGGATATTTACTAGCGTCTAAATTCATCAACATCTCTAAATTGGTCGCACTAGGAATAATCATTTTAGCAGGATACTGACGGTCATATTTAATACGTTTAAAGTCGGTATAACTTAAACTATCATATTGGTTAATCAATTCTAAAAAGCGACTACTTCTATTATTTTCCAACCCAACCCCTTGATAACCCATCGTTTTATTTAAGGCAGTTTCTACAAAATTATCTCGTTTGTCACTTGCTGAATAAGGGGTATTATTCGTATTAAAAACCCAACCGCATTCAGGATTTAAAACTTGCGGTAAACTGTCTAATGGAACAAGATTGCCATCCCATAAAGTAGCCGAGGTATTGCCTGGTAAGACAGTAGACCAATCGTATTTAGGATTTCGGACGGGCAAACGCCCATTACTCAAGTAATAAATATTATCTTCCTTATCGGCATAGACAATATTCAAACAAGCAATTCCTTGAATTTCTAAGGCATTATGAAATTCTTCAAAATTGGTGGCTTTATTCATTTTATACCATTGTTCGCCCATTCTAATACTTTCCCCAACGGCAAAACGCCAAGCATAGAAACCGTCATCCGTTTCAAAAGTAGGACCATATTTACTAACATAATTGGTTTGTCGAATCGGAATTTTTAGCGGACCAGCCACTTTCATCCAAGCCCAATGATGTTTTTCTTCCAGCGTTAGCCACTCACCGTCAAATTCATATTGTAAGTCGTTATCTGGATGCATGGTTAATTTATAAACATCCGAAAAATCAGCGTGATTGACGGTGTGTGCCCAGCCTAAATGCTCATTGACGCCATGAAAAATAACCATGCCTCCAGGGAAAGTACCGCCCAAAATGTTCAGTCCTTCCTCACTAATTAGATGTGCTTCGTACCAAGAATACCAACCTTCTAGTGGTTGGTGAGAGTTAATGGCTAAATAAGTTTTGCCGTCGGTCGTTTTTTTATTAGAGATGGCAATGGCATTAGACCCTTTTGGGAAATTACTTTTCAATTCTTTGATAATTTTGCCATTCATTATTTTTTGCAAATCTTTTCCTGCGCCCGAAACCTCTACATTGCCTAACAAATAACCAATGATGCCATCTTTGCCAGTCAAAGGAAATAAGTCGGCTAATAGCACTTCTTCTGGATGTAAGGCGGCATAAGCATTTATACCTTCCGCAAAATTTTCTAAATAAGTTTTGAATCGCCCCGTTACTTCTTTATCGTATCTGGCTTCTGTAATTTCAGGAAGGCCCATAAACTTAATGGCAAAATCTACGATTAAGCCATCTTGCCCTTTGATTTCTCCTAACATACCCTTTCCAGCCGCCATTTGTTCCTGGAGGGTAACAAAATCATCTTCACATTCTGCCCAAGCAAGCCCATAAGCGACTTCGGCATCTGTGGGGGCAATAATGTGGGGAACGCCCCATTTATCCCGAGCAATTTTAATATTGGTCAATTCTTCGCCTTGTGGGGGCGTAGGGGAACAAGCAAAACATAAGCAAATTAGAAAAAATAGAATTTGGCGCATGGTTATCGTTTTTGGTAAAGATAGGGTGTAAGAAATTGAAAATTGAAAATTCTAAATTGAAAATTGAAAATTAAAGCTGATTTAGTCGTTTACAAACGTAAGTAAACGTTTAATAACGGATAGTCTGACAAAGATGTCTTTTATTTGTCTCAAACTAAAATTATGAGCAAACAAAAACTATTGGTTCGAGTAGAACCTGAACACTCTTCAATAGTAAAAGTCATTGTTCCGTGGCAGCGCAAGGATTGGATTCAACAAATTAAAAGCCTGCCCATGATATAGCGCAGAAATATTTAAGACCTTATTTGCAAGAATATAAGCCAAGTTATTATTTATTTGAAGGACAAACACGGGGAAGGTATAGTGAATCTAGTATTCAGAAAATTTATGATAAGGCAAAAAGTAAAGCAAAAATAACTCCTAGTGTTACGTTGCATGGATTAAGACATAGCTTTGCTACGCATTTAATAGAAAAAACGTACCGCTTCATGTAGTGCAAAATTTGCTAGGTCATCACTCAATTAAAACTACAGAAATATACCGTCATATTTCTAATAAATTTAGAAAGGAACTAAAAAGCCCTTTAGATGATTTAAATCTCTAGTATTAATAGAAGAAAAATATACTTATATTGGAATTTAGGGAGCAGGAAAAAAATAACCTACCAATTTTCCCTAGGTATTAATAATGAAATCCCATTTTTTCAAATCAGGGTTTCTAGTAATAAATTGCTCAATTTTTTTAACTCTTTAGTTGTTACTTCGACTCCTGTTTCATATACTTTATCCAAAAAATGTACAATAGGATTAAACCCATTCCATGTCATTCTTTCTGCAATATCAATCGTATTTTCAACAGTGTCTAATACTAATGGATTCCAGTAGTGCTCCAAAGCTGCCCAGACCCTTTCTATCGCATTATTTGCTATGATAAGGTGGGTAATAAACAAACTGAATTGGTAGCCCTATCTTTTTAGTTCAAATAAAAGGGTTGGATGAAACGATTGATATAATTTATGGAAAACTAAAATGGAAATACAAGAAAAAAGCTAGCCCAATTAATGTCAAACAAAATTAGGTGCACTCTTTGGCAGAGATTTGGTGACTATTCAGCAGCTAATGGGGCATAAGTATTTAAAAACGACTGCCCGTAAAATAGATAGGAAAATTAAAATGCAATTGATTTATATTCACATGGACTAGATGGATTATTATATAATTAAAAATTTTGAATTTATTAAGGTGATTATATTTAAAGTGTTGATTTTCTTATGAGTAATAAATTATTGTTTATATGGGTGAAAACAATATGTATGATGATACTTAACAATTCTTGTATTTTTGTCTTTTTTGTAATAAAATTGTCGAAGAAAGAAAAACTACACATCCCAACGTGATTACTATTAAGATAAATCATTCCCTATTTTTATAGGTAAATGTATTTATTACTTAATTGGGTAATCAAGGAAAAAGTAAAAGCTAGAAACAATCAATTGACCCTTAGTTGGTGAAAAGATGTTTGTTGCTTTGGAACAACTTTACCTACCCACTTATTGATTAAATGATACCCTTGCTTTTGCTATGCTATCATTTCCCCTCACAATATTCTAGTTCCCTAGCGAAGACTTCATTGATTCACAATTTCTAGCAAACATACTACACAAGTAATGGAACTTACATACTATTTAAACATACTATGGAGAAGAAAATGGCTAATTTTATTATCTGCAATTCTAGCAGGTGGGCTGGCTTATTACCTCATCTCTTTAAAGCCACCAGTCTATAAATCCGAGGCAATTATTTCTACTGGTGTTATAGATTACACAGGCATCAATTCTGGTAAAGACAATCCCTTTATTCAACAATTACAGGTGGATATGCGATTTAATAACTTGACGGAATATATGACCTCTAGGCGTTGTGTCAATTTATTGACGTTTCATTTATTAAATCATGATTTACAACCAGAAGATTTTGGAGATGGTCCTTTTCGACCAAATGTTAAGTTTAATGAGTTAGAAAAGGGTGATTTAATTGAATTAAACCAATTATTGACCACTAAATTAGAAGCACTAAAACCTGAATTTGAAAACTCGGAAGATGAATATTATTTTAATAAAATAGCCAAACGATTTGAATATGATTATGAGGTCTTAAAAGAAGATCATCTAAGGATTCAACGAACTGGTGCCACGGATTATGTGACAATTTCGTTTGAGTCCGAAAAAGCAGAATTGTCCGCTTTTGCTGCTAGTAAATTTAGTCAAGTCTTTATTGATTATTATGAGTCTAAACGAACAAGTGAAAATGAGGAGACCCTCAAATATTTAGGAGAAACTGCCAAAGCTAAAAAGGCAATCCTAACAGCGAAGCAAAATGAATTAAAAAAATATGAATCTAATGAAGGATTGGTTGATTTAGAATCACAAAGAGAGGCAACTGTTAATCAAATTAAAGATTTAGAACAGCTAAGAAATATTGCCCAATCTACCATTAATGCCAGCGAAAAAACCATAAAGGATTTAGAAGCCTTGATGGATAAAAATGCGCCCATGTTACCAAAAACGGTACCAGGAGATTCAGATAATACCGCCACTTTATTAGTTAATAAAAAAATCTTAAATTTAAGAAGCCGAGTTGCTGAAATTAGAAATAATATTATCGATGGTGTCGGTAATAAGCGTCAAAATGAGTCTAGACTTCGGTCGGTGAAGAAAGAATTGGATAAAGAGATGATTGCCTTAGCACAACTAAAGAAAGAAGAAATTCTGGAAAAAGATGAAGTGGAAGATAATACGATTGCTAATGAATTATTTCAACAACATTTGAATGCCAAAATTGAATTGACCAATGCACAAGAAGAAATTACGATCATTGAAAATAAACTTAAGGATCTTGGAATTAGATCAAAAAGTTATGTGTCTAATCAGGCATACACTTTAAATCTTGAAAGAGAAATAGAAGTGGCGAAGAAGGATTATGAGCGAGTTGTGAATGAACTGGAAGAAGAACGATTGGAAACGAGTGGAGATGATAACCCGCTAACAATAATCGAACATGCACAATTGCCAGAAGAGGCAGAATCTGATAAAAAATTACTATTTACCGCCTTTTCTGGAGTCGTTGGGGCATCAATGGCTACCTTCTTTATTTTCTTACT
Source organism: uncultured Saprospiraceae bacterium (assembly GCA_964644655.1). Lineage (GTDB taxonomy): Bacteria > Bacteroidota > Bacteroidia > Chitinophagales > Saprospiraceae > JAFMDF01. The sequence goes on from CAZXYA010000012.1 coordinate 9,735, forward strand.
GTCTTTTTTAGATAATACCATGCATTCGCCCAACCAATTTAAGGTGTTTACAGGACTAAATTTGATTGGGAGTATCACAAAAGTCAAAAAGAAAAAATTAGATTTAATCCATTTATTTGCTGGAGATAGTGGCAATACAGCTTTTGAGCAATTTAAGGAATTGGTGCGAAATTTTCGATTTAATTTAGAAAAGGTAGCAGATGGTAATATTTTCTTAATTACTAGCCCTAGAGAAGACGAAGGAAAATCATTTTTGATAACAGTATTGGTTCATTCCTTATTGCTGAAACAGAAAAAAGTACTAGTCATTGATACTAATTTTAAACGGAACACCTTGTCAACATGGGCAGCTAAACCTTTGCCTGCAAGTTCAGGAGTTCATCAACTATTAGTAGAGGCAAAATTAACCGAACATTTTGCATTAACCAGTATAGCTTCTCCTTTTAATAATACCCCTATAGAGTCTATAAGCAATTCTGGTCGCTCACAATCTCCTTTAGAGGGCTTGAATGAAGGCGCTTTTCAACATTTTTTAAGTGCTGTATCCGAAAAATATGATTATGTGTTTATGGAAGGAGCGGCTTTAAATGATTATTCAGATACCAAAGAGTTAATTGATTTTAGTGATAATGTGATTGCGGTATTTAGCTCAGATTCTACTTTAAGACAAGCAGACAAAGACTCCATAGCTTTTTTAAATAATTTAGGCGATAAATTTATTGGATCGGTATTAAACCGAGTCAATAAGAAAAATATGAGTTAACCTAGTTGCTGGTTACTGGTTGCTAGTTTTCCTTAGAAGCAACCAGCAACCAGCAACTAGCAACACGCACAGCGATGCAAAAAAACAACACAAAAAGTTACTGGTTAGTATCTGGGCTTTATGCCTTTTTTGAAAAGGGAGCCAATTACCTATTTGGGTTTGGTAGTATGTTTATGCTGATTCGAGCATTGGACAAAGACAGTTGGGGCGTATGGATATTGTTTTTAACAGTTTGTGCTTTTTTGGAAGTCACCAGAATGGGCTTAATCCAAAATGCTTTAGTCAAATCATTATCTGCTGAAGAAAAATCATCACATGGTAGTATTAATACTGCTTCCTTATTTTTAAATTTTTCTTTGACCCTTCTTTTTACTATCCTATTATTTGTATTCGCGCCTTTTTTCGGACAACTTTGGGACGAATCTATTATCCCCCTATTACATATTTATGCTTTGACAACATTGGTCTTAACACCGATGTATCAATCCAATTTTATCTTACAAGCTAATCTTTCCTTTAAAGGTATATTTTTAAGCAATACAATTCGACAAGGTCCATTCTTCTTTTTTATTTTGTATTTATGGTTATGGGGTAAGCCAATAATCTTAACTGAATTAGCTCAATTTCAGGTGTTTACTGCTTGTTTAGGTAGTTTAGTTGCCGTTTATCATGCTCGACCATTTTTCAATTTTTCTAGGAGGATTAATTTCGAGTGGGTGAAAAAATTGATTGATTTTGGGAAATATGCTGTTTCTACGAATTTAAGTGTGATTTTATATAAAAATATGGATAAAATGATGCTGGGTGGAATGATTTCAACTGCATCCGTAGCCATTTATGATTTAGCAATTAGAATCACCAATTTAATGGAAATACCTACTTTTTCGGCAGCAGCCGTTGTTTTTCCAAAAAGTGCTAGAGAAATGGTGACTAAAGGAAAAGATGGCGTCAAAAAGATGTATGAACAATCAGTTGGTGCGATTTTAGCATTATTATTACCAATTATCCTATTCATAGAAATTTTTCCCGAATTCTTAATTTTAATTATTGCGGGAGAAGCTTATTTATCAACTGTCCCCCTCCTAAGAATAACCATTTTATTTGGTCTATTCCTCCCCTTTGGCAGCCAAATGGGTACTGTTTTAGAATCTATTGGCAAACCGAATATTAATTTTTATTGTACCCTCTTTGGTTTTGTGTTGAATATCATTTTTAACTTTTTATTCATTAGTTGGATGGGCGTTACAGGTGCAGCTTATGGCACTTTGACAACTTATATCATCACATTCATTGCTACCCAAATAATACTGTATAAAATATTGAAAGTAAACACTTTGAATGTATTTAAGTATATGTGGGAGTTTTATCAAAAAGGCTTTGAAATAATAAAGGAGAAAATAGTTGAATTTGTTGGGAAGTCTACGCCGACTCCCTCCGTTTAACGGTGGCAATCATAAATCATAGTTCATACATCTTAAATCATAAATCCATCTAAATAATAGGAGACAGGTTTAAGATTTCAGAGATAGTGTAAATCCCTAAATTTTACCGAATTTGAAAGAAAATTATACTAGATAGATTTAAGATGTATGATTGAGACTCCCCCCCCGTAACCAAACAAACCCTATATTTTATTTAGAACTGATAGCAATCACAAGTACAAAAAAATGACAGACTCACTATTAGTAGAAGGCTTAAATTATGCCGAGCAGAACTTTCTGGATGAAAATGCAGATCATCTAAAAGTAGACAAACGGCTAGTGCGCAATTTATTAGACCTTGATGGAAAACGCATTATGGATTTTGGTTGTGGCATGGGGGGGATGACCCTTTGGTATGCTAGCAATTGGGATTGTGAAGTACATGGGGTGGATATTGATGGTCATCATGTGGAAGTGGCCAATCAAATTAAGCAAAAGCACGGGGTACAAAATGTACATTTTGCTAAGCGAAATGTAATAGAAGACCCATTGGATGGAAAATTTGATTATGTGTTTTTAAACGATGTAGTGGAGCATATTCCATTGGATATTTTGCAAAATATTTTTCTACAATTAGAAAAGATACTAGCGCCAGGCGGTCGAATCTTTGTCTCTTATCCACCGTGGAAAAGTCCTTATGCCTCACATTTAAATCATGTAATTAAAATTCCTTGGTGTCAGTTTTTACCAACATCCACTTTGGATGGATTAATTGCTAAACATAATCATCCTATTGTAGGGGAATTGGAAAGTGATTTAAGAGAAGCTTATGATGGATTGAATCACATGACACACGATAAGATTAGTCAAATTATTGGTAAGACCAGTTTAAAACCTGTTTATCGAAAAAGTCATTGCATTTTAAACAGGCTGCCTGCTTTAGAAAATGTTCCATTTAGAATTTTTCCATTGAATTACCTAATTACAAAGGAATTTTTAATGGTGGAAAAACAGAAATAGTTAGGAGGTTTGAATTATCTGTGTGGAGTACCTATTCCTATTGATAACTGACAACCGATAACTGACAACTAAAAAACATGAAGGACTACGACATTATTTTATATACTTTATTTCCAACGGATAATATTTATTCGTCTGTATCTCTGTCGATGGCAAAGGAATTTGCTAAAAATAATCGGGTTTTTTATGTCAATAAACCCTATTCTGTCAAGGACTTTGTTGGAAATTTAAATAATAAAAAGGTTCGGGAAAGAGCGCCCAAGCTATTGACGAATCAGATTCAATACGAGACACTCGAAAAAATACCTAAAAACTTTGTAGCAGCCACACCTACTTTATCTTTACCGATAAACTGGTTACCTGTTGGTCAAACCTATAATTATCTACATAATTATAATCGGAGTATAGTTTTAAAAACAGTTCGGAAATTTATTAAGGATTATCAAATCAAAAAATATATCTATCTCAATTGTTATAATCCTTATGGAGCAGCCGTTTTACCAAAATCTTATGGAGCTGCACTAAATGTCTATCAAAGTATTGACGATATTAGCCAGAATGATTATACGGTAAAACATGGGCTAAGTCTTGAAAATGAAGCGATTAAACAAGCGGATATAACCTTAGTAACTTCTAAAGAATTATGGAATTTAAAATCTAAAATTTCAAAAGATACCCATATTCTAAATAATGCAGTCGATAATTCGGTCTTTAAAAGAACCTTGACTGAAACGTTTCCAAAACCACCAGAACTAGCTGGAAGAACAGGAAAAGTCGTAGGTTTTATAGGAAATTTAGATGAACTAAGAGTCAATTATCCATTGATTAAAAAGACGGCTTTAGCGCATCCAGATAAGACCTTTTTATTTGTAGGACCATTAAATAACACAGAATATTTGACTTTGGGCTTACCCGATATTCCAAATATCATCTTTGCTGGTGGAAAAAATTTATATGAACTGCCGCAGTATCTACAAGCAATGGATTGTTGTTTGATTCCATTTTTGTGCAATACTTTGACTAGAAGTATTTATCCTTTAAAAATTAACGAATATTTATCTGCTGGAAAACCAGTCATAGCCACTAATTTTTCCGAAGATATTCAAAGCTTTAAGGACCAAATTTACCTAGCAGATACAGAAGCAGCATTTGTTCAATTAATTGATAAAGCATTGGAATCGCAAAGCCAACAAGTCATCAATGACCGAATAGCCTTAGCAGAATCCAATACTTGGACGGCAAGAATTAACCAATTTTGGGGGATAATGGAGAAATATCTTTAATGTTGCTGGTTACTAGTTGCTGGTTGCTGGTTAATTGAGGCAACTAGTAACTAGCAACCAGCAACCAGCAACTAAAAAAATGATACCAAAAATTATACATTATTGCTGGTTTGGCACCAAACCGATTCCAGAGGATTATCAAGGATATATTGCTGGATGGAAAAAATTAATGCCAGACTATAAAATTATGCTTTGGAATGAGGCGAATAGCCCTATGTATTTGCCTTATTTGCAGGCTGCATTGAAGTATAAAAAATGGGCAAACCTGTCTAATTTTGTCCGTATTTATGCGCTGTATCATCATGGAGGAATTTATATGGATACAGATATGGAGGTATTGCAATCACTAGAAACCTTTAGGCAATATGGGAGTTTCTTAGGCTTGGAATTAGGAGAAAAAGAGGCTAAGAATATAGTGGTTAACAATGCCATTTTTGGCGCAGAAAAAGAGCATCCATTTATTAAAAAATGCATGGATTTTTACTTAAAATATTTTGATGGCAGAGATTCGGCACTTGATTCTTCTCCTTATTTAGTCACTCGTTTATTAAAAGAGGCTGGTATGCATCAATATGGGCGACAAAATGCAGGAGGAGTAGAATTATTCCCGAAAGAATATTTTTACCCTTATCATATTACTGAAAAATTCCATCCTGATTGTGTAAAAGTAAATACTTATACCATTCATCATTGGGGCTATTCTTGGGGAAAGAAACCTTTTTCTTATCGTTTAGAACATTATAAAAAAGTAACGAAAAACAAGCTATATCAAATATTGCCCATCCATCAAAAGGGATATTTAAAACATGGGAAATTAATAAGGGATTTATTAAAAGGAGGACAAGTAAAAGCAGGCCCTTTTGCAGGTATTAAAATTCCTTTGCAAAGAGCTTATGAAGCCAATAAATTACCCTTGAAATTAGCAGGCTTATTTGAAGAGGAATTACAAGCTATCTTATACCAATTGACAAATAAGGATTATTCCACTATTTTTTATAATGGATCGAATGCTGATTTTTATGAAAAAGGTTTGAAAAAATTATTTCCTAAAGCTACAGTTAGCGTGGTCGGTAAAGGAGATAATGACCCCTTTAATATAGAAGATTTACCCGCCAATTCTTTATTAGTTTCTAATAGTAATTTAGCTAAAAAAATAGCAAATAATATTGATGTACTTCCTGCTAAAACTGACGTGGTCTTGGCTTTCAATTTTCATTTACCCAAGGCTCAAAAAGAGAAAATAGAAAACACGATAGTAGGGAAGTATGAAATGGAAGCAGTACCAAGTAACCTTAATTATAAATACGAACAGAACGCTTTTTTGCAAGACTATTCGCTAAAAGAAATTGAGCGACATTTGAAAAAAGAAGTAACTGATGTACACGAATGGATAGTATTGAAAGGTAATAGAGTTCTTTGAGCGGTGTCATGTTACATACAAGTAGTCAAAATAGATGTTTAAAAGATAAAATAATGAAAGATAAATTTGATAAGGTAGTATTAACACCTAAAGAACGATTTATAGAATTTTTAGGCAATGCTCTAGCCATTATAATGCTAATATTCTTTTTCTTAAAAATTGTTATTTTTTAAAATTTGAAACTATAAACTGTTGATTGTCAGAGAATCTTATTAAATAATTAGGGCAAACGAAAAGCCGTTTTTATAATTTATAATTGACTGTGAAAAGTTGAAAACTTTTAAAATATTGGTTTGTAGTTGCAAACTACAAATATCAGCTATCATTTTTTCAAGGAGTTATATATTACGATTTTGACTTTTCGTTTACCCTGTTAAATAATCACGTCTAACACCCGTGTTCCTTCATTTATCCGTGGTATATATTTATACCACGGATAAATGAAGGAACACGGATAATTATCATTTTTTTAGCTGACGCTCTATATAATATTAGATTTTATTCTATGATGCGATAATTTTTATACTTATGATAAATAGATTTACTACACCAGCATGGGTTAAACGACATTTTTTTGATTTTCGAAATTATGAGGAAGTTTCGGATGCCAAAGTAAAAGTTATCAAACAAAATTTGTTCAAATTTAAAGTAAAGAATCCAGTAGCTTCTATTGTAGTTCCAGCTTATAATGAAGAAGCAAACCTTTTGAGTACACTTTCTTCTTTTTCTGAAATAAAACCAAGCGTACCAACAGAATTATTGATAGTTAATAATAACTCCAATGATCGAACACAAGAAATTTTAGATCGCTGTGGAGTTAGCTCAATATTTCAACCTATTCAAGGGAGGACTTACGCCAGACAATTGGGATTAGAGAAAGCTAAAGGGAAAATAATACTAAGTGCAGATGCAGATAGTATTTATCCTGCTGATTGGGGGAATCAATATGTAGCAACTTTATTAAATAGAGAAAATGTGGCGGTGGTATATGGACGATATTCTTTTATTCCAAGTAAAAGTATTAATCGAATAGGGCTTGCCATGCACGAGTTTGGTGGAGAATTGATGTTTGACCGAAGAAAAGGGATTGATTTGTGTATCAATGCGGTAGGGTTTAATACGGGCTTTCGAAAAGAACAAGCCTTGGCTGTTGGTGGTTATGATCCGAAAAAATTAGAATTTGAGAATCAGCGAAGTGAAGATGGTTGGTTGGCACAAAGTTTATATAAGGAATTTGGAGAGATTGTTTTGATTCCTTCTAATAATCGCGTTTGGACAAGTGACCGTAGGTTATTAAATGAAGGAAGTCTAACAAGGGCTTCTATGAACCGAGTATATCGGTATTTAAATGGAACAAATTTAGCGAACACATAATTTAAGAAGATAGTAAAGAGACCATTCCATTGCCAGACCGTAAACTGTCAGATTATTTTGACTTTCTGACTTCTGGCAATTCATGAAATGAATGATCTGACATCTGTTAACGAAGTGGTCTTAAAAAGAACAAACACTATGCAGAGAGCAATTAAAAGATGGATAAAGCACCATTTTCTAATGGAAAAATTGAATACCGCCTTGGGAGGAGGACTGCTGATTTTGTTAGCAGTTTTTGTTGCTATGATTGTAGGCAAATTAGGTTTTTTGGGAGGAGGAGGACTGCTCGTAGTTACGATAGGTGTTTTTTTAGTGTTTGGGGTGATATTTAATATTTACTTAGGGCTTTATCTGATACTTATCATGTCTATTTTAGTCTCCTTTTTATCCAAAATTGTTGACTTACCTTATGGACTTTCCCTCGATTTATTACTGGTTGTTCTGGCTTTAGGAGTTATTATGAAACAAATCCGAGAAAGAGATTTGTCTTTTGCTAAAAACCCTATCTCTTTGCCTATTGCCGTATGGGTTTTTTACAATATTATACAAGTGATTAACCCGATTGCTGCCTCTAAAATGGCTTGGGCATTTACGGTAAGAAGTATGGCATTATTGATTTTATTATATTTTATTGCTTCTTATGCATTAAGTAGTTACCGAAAGATAATTAACATTTATAAATTTATGTTGGGACTAGGTTTTGTCTCTGCACTTTATGGTTTAAAGCAAGAATTTTTTGGTTTTACAGATTTTGAAACAGTCTGGTTATATTCAGATCCTACTCGATTTCAGCTAATCTTTCAATGGTCAAGAATGAGGGTCTTCTCTTTCTTTTCTGACCCGACGAATTATGGGATTTATATGTCTTATCTGGCAGTTATGTGTTTTATACTGATGACTGGTAAATTCAAATTATGGCAAAAAGGAGTACTTGGAATAGCTGGTGTTTCTATGTTGTTAGCTATTGCTTATGCTGGTTCTCGAACCCCTGTAGTGCTAGTCCCATTTGGTTTTGCGGTATTTACCCTATTGAGTCTAAAGCGGAATATTATTATAGCGATGGGAATTGTTGGCGTATTAGGCGGTGCTTTTTTACTGAAATCTACTGGTAATGCCGTTTTATTCAGGATTCAATCTGCTTTTCAGCTCGATAAAAGTGGCGATACATTGGGGGTAAGAGAGTCAAATCAAGAAAAGATAAAACCATTTATCCAAACCCATCCTTTTGGAGGTGGCCTTGGTAGTGTAGGGGAGTGGGGAGAACGATTTTCTCCTGAGTCACCTTTAGCAGGATTTCCACCAGATAGTGGTTTTGTTCGGGTAGCAATTGAATTAGGATGGTTTGGTTATCTGCTCTATTGTTGGTTAATATATGTCATCATTAGTACTGGTATTCGATATTATTTAAGGGTCAAAAATGAACAGATAAAAACCATCTATTTAGCTGTAACAACCATGATGTTTATGTTGCTTTTGGCTAGTTATGTACAAGAAGCGATTGTCCAGTTACCAACGAGTATCCATTTTTATGTTTGTTTAGCAATTATAGCAAGATTAAAAGATTTTGAAACAGAGGCAGATTTAGAATTGACAACAGAGGTCGTAAAATAAGATGAGCTATTGAATAATAGGATATTGAAAATTTCAAAAACGTTGATTCGGCATAAAAGTTGAAAGAATAGTTATGATAATTTTAGTCAAATAGAATTTTGGTTTTAATTGGTGAACCACTGGATTATGCCTAATTTTCCTCTTTATAAAAACCAATTTTAGAACTGTTTTTTTTAATAAAATTCACAGTTGAAAAACCAATCAGATACCATCAGTTTGAAGTATTTTATAACCCTCATTTTTTGCTTGTTTGTTGCCCAGTTATCCCTTGCACAAGATATGGATTTTAGTAGAGTTATTGCTCCAGAAGGGCAAACACCTCGTACTTTTGAAGATAAATTAGTACAATGGGCTTGGTATAATAGCCCTGAAAATGCGATTTATAAAGAACAAATAAAAATAGCAGCCTTAAGAAAAAAATTAACATGGTGGGAGTTACTAGATGCGACGGCGACTTTCAATTTAAATGAATCGCATTTGAATAATTCAGTTGTTAATAATGATAATTTATTTTTCCCTATTTATAATTTTAGTCTTGGCGTAAATTTAGGCGCTATTTTATCTCGACCTGAAAGAACTAAAATCGAAGAACAAGAGCGTAAGATTATTCAACTCGAAGAAAATCAACAGAAACTAAAAGTTAGAGCAGATGTGCTACAACGATACCAAGATTATGAATTAGCTGTAGCTGTATTAAAATCAAAAACCCAAGCCGCCGAAGAAGCAGAGTCTGTTTATACTTTAGTTTCAGAAGAATTTCAAACAGATAAAGTAGATTTTAAAGACTTTACTGCTGCCTCTACTAATTTTTACGGGGCAAACGAAGCCAAGGCAGTAGCACAGACTAATGTAAATAAAGCAAAAATTGCCTTAGAAGAGTTAATTGGCATTCCTTGGGATAAGGCTTTAAAACGGAGAATAAAGAAATAAAGCCCTACTTCCATCTATTAATGCGCCATTTTTCTTGTTCTACTACAGTTAAAAATGTCCATGCGACCATACGGCTCACTTTATTTCCTTGTCCCATCGGAATCGTTTTTATAGCAGTTGGTTTTGCCTTTTCTAGCGCCCTATAAATTGGTTTTAAATTTGCTTCTTTAGCCACTAAGGTAGTAAACCAAAAACAGTTATGAGAAAATTTACTGCTCTGTCGAATCATTTCTTTGATGAACCGTTTTTCTCCACCTTCACACCATAATTCATTGGCTTGTCCACCAAAATTCAAAGTTGGTTTTTTGACTTTTTGTTTTGTCAAATTTTTAATTTTCCGAGCACTCCCTGCTAAGGCTTCTTTTTGAGAAGTATGAAAAGGTGGATTACAAATACTTAAATCAAAGCGTTCTTCTTTTTTAATAATTTGAAAAAAAATATCTTTCCGATTGCTTTGATGCCTTATCTCTATTTTATTTTTTAACCGAACGTTTTCTTGTACATTTTGACTAGCAGCATTCGCAGCTATCGTATCAATTTCTGAACCAACAAAAGACCAACCATATTCTTTGACCCCTATAATAGGGTAGATACAATTGGCACCAACACCAATATCCAAGCATCGGACTTTATTGCCTTTTGGAATTTCTTCGTGATTATACTCCGCTAATAAGTCAGCGGTATAATGAAGATAATCCGCTCTTCCTGGAATAGGAGGACATAAATAATTGGCAGGAATAGTCCAAGAAGTAATCCCATAATAATGCATCAATAAAGCGGTGTTTAGCATTTTTACCGCAGCTGGGTCGAAAAAATTAATAGAATCATCCCCATATTTATTTGCTTGTACATAATTTCCTAACCTGGGACAAGTTGCTATTAATGAAGGGAAATCATACCTGGTTCGATGTTTATTTCTAGGATGTAATTTGGATTTTATTTTTGGGCTGTTTCTTTTTTTGTTTGACATAAGTGCGAAAATAGTACTTACTTAGTTTTCTTGAGCCTTTTTCGGCTTCTCATGGTACTTGATCATTTTGATTTGGGTATTATTTTGATTAAATCGCTTGGTACCAACCCAGATCATAATAGCATCAGAGGAGGAAGAAGTTTTTATTTTCCATTCATTATATACAGGTACTGGACCATTTTCTACTAAGGTAATAATATTTTTACTTTCATCTACTATCCAATTTCCAGAAGTAATTTCCCCATCATAAAAACCTGTTTCTAAGGTATTATCAACATTTAATTTAATCCATTTACCAATATACGCTTTACCTTTCTCTGGTGCTTTTATCACGATTGCTGCTTCATAATGCCAGTAGGCCCCGGTGAAAAATTGCTGTGCATAAGCAGTTAAAGGTGTTTCTTGTATTAGTGTTGGTGTTTCTGTATTGGGCGTAACTGGAATAGGTTCTGATTCTATTTTAGGAATATTTTCCTGAGCAGTAGTAGGAGTGAGTGCCGTTTCTGCCGTAGGCTGATTGGTATTTTGTTTACAGGCTAAAAAAAACACACAAAAGGAGAGCAGAATAAAAAAATTAAATTTCATGACTTTTATTTGTTGAATGTGATACCATTTACTGTCAATATTTGCACAAAATTAAACAACCCTTTTAGAAAGTGGGGTAATGAGTTGATGAGTTCATAAGGTAAAGGAGGAAAACAAAGCGTTTTAGCCTAAATGCTATGCTCATTAACTCATTCATCTTATAGACTCATTACACTCAAAAAGTGTCGGATATTTTTGCTTAGATACTTAAATGATCAAATATACCATTTTTAATCATTCCTAACCATTGTTCGCAACTACCTCGCCAATTGTTTAAGATTTCACCAAAATTGATTGTTGAGCGGGTATTTTATGACTAGTATTTTTTAAATTAACGGTAATTGGATTACTAGATAGATTTTCAATGGTCGTTCCTTTACGCTTAACCTTTACTTGGATAGTCGCTCCTCTAAATTGGATTTTAAAGCTAATACCTTTCCATTTTGGTGGTAAAAAAGGATTGAAATGTAATTCATCGTTTAAGATGCGCATACCTCCCATACCTTTTACAACGGATAGCCAAGTTCCTGCCATACTTGTAATATGCAGCCCATCCTCTGTATCATTATTATAATCGTCTAAATCCAGTCGGGAAGTTCTAAGATACATTTCATAGGCCTTCTCATAATTCCCAATTTTAGCCGCTAGGATAACATGAATACAAGGAGAAAGAGAAGATTCATGAACGGTCATTGGCTCATAAAAATTGAAATTTCTTTCGATAGTGGCTTGATCAAAATGATCTTCAAAGAAATAAATTCCTTGCAAGACATCTGCTTGTTTGATGAAACAAGATCTTAAAATCCTATCCCAAGACCAATGCTGATTGAGCGGTTTGTCTGTAGGTAATAAAGTATCAACAGAACGAAGATCTTTATCCAAAAAGCCATCTGCCTGTAGAAATACCCCTAATTCTTTATCTGCTGGCAAATACATATTATCACAGATATTTGTCCAATTTTCTAATTCTTCCTTTTCCTTAAATGCAATTTTTTTAGTTAACTTTTTATATTTCTTGTTATTATTAGCTTTTACATAAGCTAAAGCGGTGGCTGCATAGCGCATACACCAAGTGGCGATATAGTTGGTGTACCAATTATTATTTACATTATTGTCATATTCGTTTGGTCCAGTCACTCCATGCATGACATAGAGTCCTTTTAACTTCGAGAAATGAACCCTTTGCGCCCAAAAACGGGCTATGCCTATCAATACTTCTAGCCCATAATCAATCAAATAATCTTGATCTCCCGTGTAGCGAATGTAGTCGAATATAGCATAAGCAATAGCTCCATTTCGATGGATTTCTTCAAAGGTAATTTCCCATTCATTATGGCATTCTTCTCCATTCATCGTGACCATAGGGTAGAGTGCTGCGCCATCTTTAAAACCTAATTTTGCGGCATTTCCTATAGCTTTTTGAAGGTGTTTATATCTGTAAACCAATAAATTACGAGCTACCTTTTCATCAGTAGTGGACAGGTAAAAAGGTAGACAATAAGCCTCTGTATCCCAATAGGTAGAGCCACCATATTTTTCCCCAGTAAATCCTTTTGGGCCAATATTTAAGCGGGCATCGACCCCTGTAAAAGTTTGATTTAAGTGGAAAATATTAAATCGGATACCTTGCTGCGCTGCAACATCTCCGTCAATAGTAATATCACTATCTTTCCATTTTTTTGCCCAAGCTACTTTTTGAGCTTTTAGTAATGCTTTGAACCCTATTTTATAGGCTTTTTTTACCTGTGTTGCACAATTTTCTAATAAGACTTCCTTGGAATGATTTTCTGAGGAAAGAACTGCTGCATATTTAAAAACATCAATAGTATCTCCTTTTTTTACCGTTACATCAACGGCTGAACCAACAAAAAGACCAGATTTTATTTTATTAGCTTTAAAAATAATTTCTTGACCATTTTTGGATAGCCCATATTTCATACCAGTAGCTACTTGATAAGCAGTTTTCTTAGTTTCAGTTAAAACATAAGCTTGTCTTCTTTTTACAATTTTAGAGATGGGTAACCAAAAAGAACCATCTTCATCCCAGTTAGCGTCTTCATTTCTTACATCGCCATTAAGATATGGAGTGATGCTTATAGTCCCACTAAAATTGACGGGCGTAACCGAATACTTAATGGCGCCTATTTCATCATTATCAATACTACAGAACCGAATAGCTTTAACCTTTAACTTTTTTCCATCTGCCAAGGTAGCTTCAAAAGAACGAGCTAGATAGCCTTCTTTCATATTCAAAACCCTAGTAAAATTGTTTACCTTGCATTTAGCTAAATCCAGACTTGTGCTACCTATTTCAATATCAATTCCTATCCAATTGGTTGCATTTAGTACTTTGGCAAAATACTCTGGATACCCGTTTTTCCACCAACCAACTTTGGTTTTATCAGGATAATAAACCCCTGCAACATAACTACCTTGTAAGGTATCTCCACTATATTTTTCTTCAAAGTTGGCTCTTTGCCCCATTCTACCGTTACCTATACTGAATATACTCTCAGATATTCTGTTTAATTCAGGTTGAAAACCTTCTTCAATAACACACCATTCATCGTGTTTTAAATACTGTTTCATCAAATCTAATTTTGAAAAGAGAATAAAAAAAAGAAGTGTTTGTATGGAAACTCAAAGGAGTAAGAAAAAATATGACTTTACTTTATATTAAGATTCTACTGCAAAAAGGATATTGTGTTTAGATTTTAACCTTGTTAATTTTTTAAACAATTTTTGCAATAATAGCCTCAACAGTAATATTTTCTAAGGAAGAAAGTACTAAATGAGCTGCACCTAAATTGCTTGGATGCCCGATGCCAACAGCAAAAAAACCACCAGCAATGGCGGCCGCCACACCACTTTCTGCATCTTCAAATACTATACATTCGGAAGGTTGGCAATCCAGCGCCGCTGCCCCCATCTGGAAAACTTGTGGATCGGGTTTGCTTCTAGTTGTTTTAGTACCATCAATAATAGCTTCAAAATAGGAGAGCATCTTAACTTTTGATAAGGCTAAAACAGCATTTTTACTAGAAGAACCCAAGGCTATTTTAATCCCTTTGCTTTGCAAATCTTGAATGAATTCAAGTGCACCGGGTAGAATTTCTTTTTGATCCATCTGTTGAAGAAACCCTAAATACCAATCGTTTTTCTGAGTAGCCCATTTTAGTTTCTCTGCTTCGGATAAAGAAATCCCCCCCCATCCAAGGATGAGATTGAGAGAATCCATTCGACTTACGCCCTTTAATTGTTCATTTTCTTTTTCAGAAAAGTCAAATCCAAGCGCATTGGCCATTTTTTTCCAGGCTTTAAAGTGATATTTCGCAGTATCTACAATAACCCCATCCAAATCAAAGAGGCAAGCTTTAATCCCCGAATAGTTTCGGGATTTAACTTCATTCAACATTTTTTAATTTAAACAAGTAATCAAAACTGCAAATATATAAGGAATAGTGCAGACTTAGTGTATTTTTTACAGTAATTACTAGAATAAAGCTAACTACTTAGCAGAGGGTTAGGGCAAAGGGCAAAGGAAAGCACAATCCGATATTATCAGCAATTTTTATAGATTTACTTACTAACCATAATTATGTCTATTCTTAGCATTCTTGGAATCAACCCTTTCTATAA
Organism: uncultured Saprospiraceae bacterium; assembly: GCA_964644655.1. Classification (GTDB taxonomy): domain Bacteria; phylum Bacteroidota; class Bacteroidia; order Chitinophagales; family Saprospiraceae; genus JAFMDF01. The sequence continues at coordinate 24,751 of CAZXYA010000012.1, forward strand.
AAACTCCGTATATTAGCGTTAATAAAGTAAAATTTGAAGATTTAATGGAGAGGATACCTAATTTTATCACTTTTTATTTAAAAGTGGTATTAAATTAGCCCTAAGTTAAAGGTCTTCAATTTTACTATTGAACACTATTTTGTTACAATTAGAGCATTCAATAGTACGTCCATCACCTGTATTTACAAGAAAATAAATGAGTCAATTGGTAATAAATATTGCTTATATAGCTGATAATCAAGAAACTGTTAAAGCATTAGTTCGTCAATTAAAGAAAACGAACGTGCATTTTAATTTAATTGATGCTAATAATTTTGCACCCGAAGAAGATTTTTATAAATTTTTAGTAGTAGAACATGCGCCATGTTTATTGATGGTGAGTGATAATTTCCTGAAATCAAATGCCTGCCTAAGAAATGGGCTCAATTACCTACAAGCCTTAATCAAAAAAGAACAAGTAATTCCTATTATAATAGATGGTGTTTCCATAGATAGCCAAGGTAATTCAGTAAAAATTCCTACTGAATTTGAGAAGGTGAGTAATGTCATAAAATACATGAATTTTTGGCAGGAAAAATATTTGGATTTACGGAAACTTAAGCGAACAATTTCAGAAGCAGAAGAGGAGGCCTTTGCCGAGCAATTAAAGATAGTTAGAAGTATTTCTTCTGAAGTCGGAGAGTTCTTAAGAAATTTAAGGGATACTAATTATTATAGTCTAGAAGACTTTTCTGCCAATAATTTTGAAGCCTTTTTTAGAAATTTTGGTGATGAAGCATCCTATTCAAAATTTGTTGGTGAAAATTCAATAAAAGAAGAAGCAACAGCGCATCCATTAGAAACAGAAGAAACAGAAGCAGCAGTTCCTGATTTTTTGCCATTAGAACAATTAATAATTGGAAAAGAAGCAATAGAAAAAACGGATGCTATAGTAGCAGAAACTGTTGAGGCTACTGCAGAAGATAAAGATATTGTTTTTTCGGAAAAAGCACCAACCGAAGCAATTCCGAATGAAATAGAAGTACATGACGAAGCAGCTATTGAAAAATTAATAGCGATAGATCCAGAATGGGCTGCAGCTAATGAAGAAGAGACCGTCCTTGAAGAAACGACGGATAGTTCCTTAACAGATACAGAATTATTAGCTTTAGAACTTGCTAATAAATTACCAACTACGAATACTTCAGATCCCGAAATAGAAACGTATTTTGTAGAAGAGGAAGAAGAAGAAGAAGAAATGATTTCCTTAGAAGATTTAATGGGAACTGATTTTTTGGAAGAAACCAAAAAAGAGGAAACAATTGAAAACGATACTCAACTATTGGAAGCAAATTTAGAAGGAGATCCTTTAACGGAGGAAAGCGATGCTATTGCCAAGCCTTCTATGGATTTATTTAGTGAGTTAAAGGAATCTGATGGGATGATTATCAAAGAAAAAACACTTACGGAAGAAGAAGAGGAGGAGGAGTTGGAAGGTTATTTTACGGATGAGGGAGAAGAACTAGAGGAATCAGAAGAAGAATTAAGTGAATTGGAGATTTTGGAAAGAGCTAATACCCTCGTCCAAGCGGGAAAAATAACAGAAGGAATTTCTTTTTTAGAAGAAACATTAATAGAAGCTCCAGAATTTATATCTGTTCGTTATCAATATGCCGCCTTTTTAGCTAAATATCAAAATAATTTCAAAGAAGCTTCGGATCAATTAGCTATTTTATTAGAACAGGAGCCTAACAATTTACCTGCCAAATTCTTTTTGGGCGAATTGGCAGAGGCAGAAAGAGACTACCTTACTGCCAAAAGTTATTATGAGAAAGTTTATGAAGAGAATGTTGATTTTCCAAATGTAGCCTATAAGCTAGGTATGCTGATGGTGAATCATTTGAAAGAAACTCCTTTGGAGGCAGCCAATTATTTTAAACAAGCTTATGCACAGAATACCGATAATATTAATGCTTTATATCAATTAGGCTTATTGCAAGGGGAATCATTGGGAAAAAAGGAAGAGGCAATTCAGTCTTTGAAAACGGTCATTGAGAAAGCGCCTGAGCATCCTTTTGCGAATTATGATTTAGCTATTATTTATCACAATGAAGGCAATCGTGATCAAGCCTTGCAGTATTATCAAAAAGCAGCGAGTGTAAATCCTGAATTGAAGACTTTGGTCAATGACCAAGCCTTTGCAATTGCTCAGGAAGAAATGGTTATTGCAGACCAAGAAAATACAGCTAATGAAACTTCTGCTAATGCCTCTTTAGCTGGTCAATCAGCAGATTTAGTAGAAGTGAATGCTGAAGAGGCTATTATAGCATTGGATACCCCACAAAATATTTCGGTCACCCCAGAAAATGATGCCTTTAAGTTTTCAAAAACAGAAGCCACAGATACAGAAATTGCCTCTGTTTTAGCACCCTCTACAGAACTACGAATCCCTGAAAAAGAACCAACAAAAACTGCACTAATAACTGGGGCTACCTCAGGAATTGGAAAAGCAACAGCTATTAAATTTGCAGAAGCTGGTTATCAATTAATTTTGACGGGAAGACGATTTTCTCGACTATTCCAACTTAAAGATGAATTTGAGAAGGCATACGATACCAAAGTTCGATTATTGCCCTTTGATATAAAAGATGCAGATGCAGTACAGGCTGCTTTAACGGAATTGGAAGAAGGGTGGCAAACTATTGATATTCTGATTAATAACGCTGGTTTAGCTAAAGGAGAAGCAGCTATTCATGAAGGAGAGTTAGATCATTGGGATAATATGATTGATACCAATGTAAAAGGATTATTGTATGTAACTAGAGAGGTTGCTCCGCATATGGTAAGAAGACAAAAAGGACAGATTATTAATGTTTGTTCTTTAGCTGGAAAAGAAGTTTATCCTAATAATGCGGTGTACTGTGCTACAAAGCATGCGGTAGATGCTTTGACAAAAGCAATGAGGGTGGATTTGCATAAATATAATATAAAAGTAAGCCAAGTATCTCCTGGATTTGTAGCAGATACGGAGTTTTCTATGATAAAGCATGAACAGAGTGAACCTAGTGCTTTAGGTTTTACACCTATTAATGCTCAAGAAGTGGCAGAAGTAATCTATTTTATGACAACTCAGCCAAAGCATGTTAATTTACAAGAAATTATTATGACGGGTACACAGCAGGCTACAGCGAATATTATTGAAAGAAATTAAAAGATAGGGGAAACAAAAAAAGTGTAAAAAAGCTTAACAGTAATTAGTAGTCTTCATGTGGAGCAAAGATAAATTAGGAGTCATTATTCTTGCTGCATATAAATTCGCTTTTTTAATCTTGAAAAAGAAACAGCAGTTATACCCAAGTAAGAGGCAATATGTTTTTGGGACACCCTTCTTAATAGATCGTCATGCTTTTTCATAAATGATAAATATCGCTTTTCAGGACTTTCCTTAATAAAACTTTCATTCCGTTGGATAGCAATAGATAGACTATCCATAATAATGGCGTCCAACACTTTTTTTATCCTATCATTTAAATTCGCCAGTTTTTCTAAATCCTTATATTCAAAAACTAAAGCTTCAGAATTTTCCAAACATTCAAAAGCATGATTAGTTGGCTTTTCTAAAATTAGCGGCTCATAAGCGGCAAATGCTGCATTTTCTTGAAATAAAAAAGTCGTCAATTCTCGACCTTGGTAATTGATGATAAAACCTCGGACAATACCCTTTAAAAGGATAATGATTTTTTTCTTTTTCTCTCCAAAATCAATGACTTTTTCCCCTTTTTTAAACTTTGCATGATGCGTGATGGATAAAAAAGAATCAAAGTCACTCGATAGTAGAAAGGGGTATCGGCTTTGAAATTGGTTAATGAAGTTCATGTTGTTTAATTCGTGTTTCAAGTAATCTTTCTTTCTGTTGGTTGGTTGCTTATTCAAGTTGTAAAGAAGGTAGGTCGTCGTTAATTAACCTTAAATTACAAATGATATAGCTAATTCGCAATATTATTAATGTATTTTTTGTGTTAATTAGAATAAGTGGTGGTTGAAAAAATAAAGAGGAGAAATTATAATAAAAAGAACAGCAAATTTTATGATGCTTAATGATTCAAAATAATTATGACTAAGTGGTCCTTTTTTGATATAGGACTGTCTTGATGAGTATAGTGTTGTGCCCATTTTATTTCTTTCGTTTCTTTATATCCTTTAATTTTTGCCCAAGTTAATTTGAAAGGGAGATATGGATATGTTAATATCCTTGAACTTTAGGCTTACCTCAGGTGCAAAATTATAAGATAAAAAGAAATAAAAAATTTACAAAAGTTAACTTTCTTAATTTAAATTCAATTTTTTTTTATCCTATGATTTTTATTTTAATGTATTTTGTATTGTAATTTAGAAAATTAGATTTATTGGAAAATAAGGAGTAATAATAAAATACTCCACCTATAAAATAGAAACAAAGATAGAAAAGTAGTTGTAAAGACAATAATACATGGCATTATAAGGCAGTTCTGGAAGTATTTTCCATACGATTTATTCTGAAATAATTACTGTTGACCAATGAGAATCATTGATTAGATGTACATTTGCACCCGAAATAGACAATATGACCCGATCTGAAAAATTAGGACATTCTCCCATAGGCAAGCTATTATTAGAACAAGCCGTTCCTGCTTCTATTGGTATCTTAGTCATGTCCATTTACATGATTGTAGATACTATATTTGTTGGACAATTTGTCGGAGCAGTTGCCATTGGCGCTATTACCGTTGTTTTACCGATTACCTTTTTTATCTCCAGTACGGGAATGGCAATCGGTATTGGAGGAGGGTCCATGATTTCGCGTGCTTTAGGAGAAGAAAAACGAGATCGGGCAAAAAGAATATTTGGTAATCAAATTACCCTTTCCTTTTTACTTTCTTTTACTTTTTTAGCTATCGGTTATTTTTTTCAAGATAGTGTTTTAAATTTATTCGGGGGGAAAGGGAAGATTTTGCCTTATGCTAGTACCTATTTTTTGATTATTTTAGTTGGTGTACCTTTTTTAGCATGGGCAATGATGACGAATAATGTGATTCGGGCAGAAGGGTCGCCCAAAGTGGCGATGTTGACTATGTTAATTCCTGCTATATTAAATTTAATTCTTGATCCTATTTTTATTATATGGTTAGAATGGGGAATTGCTGGTGCAGCTTGGGCAACAACCATCTCCTACATGTCTAGTGCAGCTTTTACTTTTTGGTTCTTTTTTTCTGGAAGATCAGAACTAACTCCCCAATTTTCAGATTTAGGATTGGATTTTTTGATTATTAAAGAAATATTTTCTTTAGGAGGGGTTACTTTAGCGAGACAAGGAGTTATTAGTATTTTAGCTATTGTTTTGAATAATACTTTATATAGTTTTGGTGGAGAATTAGGTGTTTCTGTTTATGGAATTATCCAAAGAGTGGGCATGTTTGCCAATTTCCCCGTAATGGGCATTACTCAAGGCTTTTTACCTATTGCAGGATTTAATTATGGAGCAAAAAATTGGAATCGGGTTAAATCTGTTATTAAATTAGCTATAAAAGCAGGGACTATAATTGCAATTAGTCTTTTTACAATGATTTTGATTTTTGCAGAACAACTAGCTGGGTTATTTACGACCAATCCTGAGTTGATTGCTATGACGGTTCCTGCCATCCGAATTAATTTTATAGCAACCCCTCTTGTTTTAATTCAATTGATTGGGTCTGCCTATTTCCAAGCAATTGGTAAAGCTATTCCTGCACTTTTTTTAACTTTGACAAAACAAGGATTTTGCTTAATACCACTAATTTTATTGCTGCCTCAATTTTATAACTTAACAGGTGTTTGGATTGCTTTTCCAATTGCAGATGTATTATCAGCAGGCATTTGTTTTTACTTTTTAAGAAAGGCTATGAGGAAATTACCACAAGTTGAAGCATGAAACAGCTACCCATTTTCATTTATCAATTGATTATTCAAGTCTATGGCTTAGGTATTCGGTTTTTGGCATTTTTTAGTCCGAAAGCGAGGCTTTGGGTAAATGGAAGGAAAAGAATTTTTGAACAATTAGAAGTGGCGTTTCAATCCGTTGAAGCACCAATTATTTGGATACATTGCGCTTCTTTAGGAGAATTTGAGCAGGGTAGACCCTTAATTGAATATTTTAAAACAACCCATGCGAATTATAAAATACTACTAACTTTTTTTTCTCCATCTGGTTATGAAATTAGAAAAAATTATCCACTTGCAGATTATGTTTTTTACTTACCGCTAGATAGTCCTAAAAATGCACATCGCTTTTTAAACATCATTCAACCAAAGCTAGTTTTTTTTGTAAAATATGAATTTTGGTATTTTTACTTAAATGCTTTGCAGCAAAAAAAAATTCCACATTATTTAATTGCAGGTGTCTTTAGAAAAGAACAATTCTTTTTAAAAAAATATGCAAGATGGTATTTAGAAGTAATTCGAGGATTTAACCATTTATTCTTACAGGATGAAAAATCTCAGGCAATACTCCAATCAGTTGGTTTTACAAATTACAGTATAGCAGGAGACCCACGTATTGATAGGGTAGCAGCAATGGCTATTCAACCTGCGCCCATTCCAATTGTACAACAATTCAAACAACATAGGAAACTCTTGATTCTAGGTAGTACTCATTCTAAAGACCTACAAATTTTCAAAGATTTTTTGAAAGCGATTTCAGCGAAATCATATTATAGCGACTGGTGCTTTTTAATTGCACCTCATGAAATTGAACCATCAAATATTGAACAAATTGAGAATTTATCTCCCAAAAACACGTACCGATTCTCTTCCAAGGATACTAGAAATTTGTCTCCAGAAACCACTATTTTTATCTTAGACACCATTGGTCAACTAAGCAGGGCTTACCAATATGCTGATGCGGTTTTTATTGGTGGTGGATTTGATAAAAATATCCACAATATTTTAGAACCAGCTGTATTTGGCGTTCCTATAGGTATTGGCCCTAACTATCATCGTTTTACAGAAGCAGTAGAATTAATAGAGAGAGGAGGTGTTGAGGTCATTCATTTAAGTAAAGATTTTCTTTCTTGGTTTGAGCAATTACAGCAAATAGAAATTCGTACTTCTACTGGGCTTAGTTGCAAGAATTATATTCAACAAAACAAGGGTAGCACACTTATAATTATTAATTATTTAAATAAAATAAATATTTTATAATCTATTTGAAACTTTGCATATTCCCAAATGTTAGTTACCTTCGCAGCATAGAGAACAAACACTCATTAAAGGCTTTTTTCTTTTCTTCTTCCTTTTTGCTTTAAATTACCCTTTATTTAAGCAATTCACTTCATTTAAATACTAGCACACAACTATTATTAATTTTCAGAGGATTCTAAACTAATTATAAGTTGGTGGTACTTAGTTTTCCAAGCATTAATAAATCATTTGGCTATCTTCTATGTTGGACATTAAAGAAACACTACACAACTTTCAAGGACTAAAAGTTTTGATTATTGGCGATGTTATGTTAGACTGCTACTTACAGGGGAAGGTAACACGGATTTCTCCTGAAGCTCCAGTACCAATAATCAATTTAACTAAGAAAATTTACCGACCTGGTGGTGCTGCCAATGTTGCTTTAAATATTGAAGCATTAGGTGCTAAACCATTTCTATTTAGTGTAATAGGAAATAAGGACGCTAGTAAAAAATTACTTTCCCTACTATCGGAACAAGGCATTTCAACTAAATATATACAGCACTCTAATAATCGCCAAACTACGGTCAAAACTAGAGTGTTAGCACAAAATCAACAAATGCTTCGATTCGATGAGGAAGATGTTTTTGATATTGACGGAGAAGAAACGAATAAACTTTTAGGAAGTATTACTAAATTATTAGAAGAGATAGCTATTGATGTGATTCTTTTCCAAGATTATAATAAAGGTGTTTTAACGGATGTTTTAATTCGAAAAATATTATTTGCTGCTTTAAAACTAGATATCCCGACGGTGGTGGATCCCAAAAATAAAAATTTCTATGCCTATAAACGGGCTACCTTATTCAAACCGAACCTCAAGGAAATTAATGATAATCTTCCCTTCCAAAGTAATGCGACTTTAGTAGATTTAACTAGAGCAGCAAAACATCTTAATGAAACATTAAAAAATCATCAAACACTCATTACGCTCTCCGAAAAAGGAATTTTTTTTAGTGACCAAGAAAAATACCAAGTTTTACCAACTATTTCTCGAAATATTGCAGATGTCTGTGGGGCAGGTGATTCTGTTATAAGTGTAGCTGCTTTAGGCGTTGCCTTAAAGTTGCCCTTAGAAGAAATTGCTAAAATTGCTAATTTAGCTGGAGGTCAAGTTTGTGAAAAAGTAGGCGTTGTTCCTGTTTCTGCTAAACAATTGGAAGTGGATTATTTAGCAGAGAACCCTAGCCCCAACGGGAAGGGTTGATTGGTTCTGGAAATCATAAATCTTACATCATAAATCTGCCAATTAAGCAAAATTAGATGGATTTATGATTGATGATGTAAGATATATGATTTAAGATTTTCTCGCAAAGCCTAAAACTAGAGCAAAAACCAGTAGGTAGCTGGGGAATTACCTATTAAAAATTGCCTAAAATTAGAACCAATCACCCCTGCCAACTAGGCAACCTACCGTAACATAGGGCTTCGCCGCCCACCGACAACCGACAACACTACCCCTTATAGGCAGGCTTATAAGATTTCTTATCTATAATCATTTTAGCAATGATTTCTTTCATGATTTCAGAAGTCCCTCCATAAATTGGAGCAATTCTTATATCCCGATACATTCTACCAATTGGATACTCTTCCATAAAGCCATAGCCCCCGAACATCTGCAAGCATTCATAAACTATACTATTCGCCAAATCACTCGTTTTTAATTTAAGCATAGAACATTCTTTTACCACATGTTCTCCTTGAGCTAGGCGATAACTGGTCATGTGACAGAATGCTTTCCAAGCCTCAATATCGGATGCCATATCTGCAATTCGGTGCCGCAATACTTGGAATTTATTAATAGACTGACCAAAAGCCATTCTTTCTGAAATATATTGCAAGGTAATATCCAAAGCATGTTCCATAAAGCCCATATTACTTTGTGCAAGCGTTAATCGTTCTACTTGTAGACTTTCCATCATATAATAAAATCCCTTACCTTCTTCTCCTAAAAGATTTTCCTTTGGTACTTTAACATTATTAAAAGCTAATTCTGCGGTATCGGAACATCGAATCCCTACTTTATCCAATTTACTTCTGGTAATTCCTTCTGAATCCAAATCTATCACAATCATTGAAATACCACCATCCGTTTTTACAGCAGCAACAGTATAGTCTCCGTAATAGCCATTAGAAATAAAAGTTTTAGACCCGTTCACGATATAATGATCACCGTTTAATTTAGCCGTTGTCCGAATAGCTCTTAAATCTGATCCTGCAAATGGTTCAGTCATCGACAAAGAACCAATCTTTTCCCCTGTAACACTAGGCACTAAATATTTTTCTTTGATGAATGGAGAGCCTGCATGGACTAAATAATTCATAGCTAAATAGGAGTGTCCAGAAGTAACGGTAGCAAAACCAGAAGATCCTGTTCGGCCCATTTCTTCGCAAAATATAGTGGTGTATAGGAAATCTAAGCCCATTCCGCCATATTTTTCTTCTACTTCTAATCCTAAAAAGCCCATTTCTCCCATCTTTCTTAGCACACTTCTATCCACTTTACCCACTTTTTCCCATTCATTAATATAAGGAGTGACCTCTGCTTTAAAAAAATCTTGTAAAGTGCTTCTAAATAATTCGTGTTCTTCTGTAAAAAATAGGTTTTTCATATTATATATTTTGCGTAAGAAATAAATTATACAATATTTTAGCGAATTTTCGCTAAAAATGTTTTTGTCAAAAATACATTTTTTTTTGAAAAATGGATAATTTATTGGGTATATCCTTCTGGAAGTTTTGTCTCCTGTCCTTGTACAGCTAATTTTTTAATAATATCTGATTGATTAGGATACATTTTTAATAGTCTTTCTATTGTTCCGCCTTCAAAACAAGCGCCCGTAAATCCAGGAGCCATTGTACAACCAAATAAAGCGTATTTGCTTTCTGGCAACAATTCTGCTGCTTGCCATACATTTGCAGGTATTGTAAATTGTACTTTCTCTTTTCGTAAAATATTATTGCCCATGATTACTTTTTGATAACTTCCATTTGGATGCAATAGGTGTAAAATGAAAGCTTGTCCTTTGTAAAAATGCCATACTTCATCATGCGTTAAACGGTGAAAAAAAGAGACACTCAATGGTTTATGGCAATATAGACCAATGATAGCGGTGCCAACTGGATTATTGTCGATTGTTTTTTTAGCTACATAAGTACTTTTATAAAAAGTTCCTTCGAGTGGAATTCTATCAAATTGATAATGGTCGATGATGGCTTTAATTTCTTTATTCATTGTTATTTCTTTTTTGATCGAGTAGTCACCCAGACCGAATCATTCGTAGCACTCTGATAAATCGCTTCACAAATAGTAGCATTGATTGCCCCATCCTTCAAAGTTGGATAATTTGTGGAATTACCTTGAGATTCAATAGCTTCATAAACGTTTTTAAATAATTGCTTAAAAGTTTCTTCAAATCCTCCTCCAAATGGATTGGTCAAAATTTGAACGCCTTCGTTTTTTTGACCTTTATATAGTTGGTAAGGAGTTTCATTTTCCCACCACACAGATTGATGGCTACCAGTTACTTCTAATCGCAATTGATTCTTTTTCCCATGAGAAACTTCTGATAAAAGGAGGTTGCCAATTGCCCCATTTGAAAACTTTAATAAAATGGTTGCTGCATCTTCTGAAGTTACTTGAACGGGTTGGCAATGCTCCTTTTTGTTGGCGTGAATTATTCCGTCCGTAGTTAGATAGCGATTCGGTTCAAAATTGCCAAAATTAGCAGCCACCGCTGTAATTTCTAAACCTGTCCAATAACGAACTAAGTCTATCCAATGAGCACCAATTTCCGTAGTAGCCCGCATTTTTCCACCTATTGCTGGTTGATACCGCCAATTATAATAATCTGAATTCGCATGAAATTCTTGTAAATAAGCACCATGAATTAATCGAATGCCACCAAATTCTTTTTGAGCAATTAACTGTTTTGCTCGTTGACAAGCTTCATGATAGCGTACATTAAAATTTACTGCAGCAATAACTCCTTTTTTTAAGGCTAAATGATGTAATGCTTTAGCTTTATTAGCGTCAATAGTTAATGGTTTTTCGCAGATAAGATGTTTCCCAGCAGAGATAATAGCCTTCGCTTGTTCGTAATGGGCTATAGGAGGCGTACATAAATGAATGCAGTCACTTTTGCTGATGGCTAATGCTAGGTCCGTTCCATAAGCAGGAATCCTCCATTTTTTTGCAAATTCAGCAGCATTCGCTTCTTTTCTACTTATTATAGCCACCAATTCATGTCCTAAAGCTTTGATGGATTCAGCATGAACATGGGCAATAAAACCACTTCCGATAATAGCTACTCTCATATTTTTGTTGTTCGTATTTCTTTACGATATTTACTGCTTTATTGAAAAAACATAACTACTCAGAGGTATAAAGGTTCAAAGGTGCATAGGTACAAAGGTCTTACTAGTAGATATTTTGCTGGTAACTTGGGAAGTCTAAGATAATGGGTGCATCCCAAATAGTTGACAAGATAAACTAGATTTGCCCTTTGTACCTTTAATCCCCGTACCTTTACACCCTTTAAGTAGTCAAGAACAAATATACCAAGATTATGATTCAATTTGTTAGCAATAGAGGAGGAGGAGAGCCAGTTGATTTTGAGACCGCTATTTTAGCAGGATTTGCACCTGATGGAGGTTTGTATGTACCAACTGAATTGCCCAAAATTTCCTTAGCTACTTTAGCCTCTTGGAAAGGAAAAACTTATACAGAAGTAGCCTATGAAGTTTTATCGCTTTTTATCGATCCATCAATTGTTTCGGAAAAAGAGCTTAAACAAATTTTATCGGATAGTTTTAGCACTTTTTTTCACAAGGAATTGATACCAATACATCCCTTCAAATCAAGATCTAATTTTTATATACAAGAATTATTTCACGGTCCAACGCTCTCTTTTAAAGATGTTGCAATGGGTTTTATCGTTAATTTATTTAATTTTTTCTTAAAACGAAAAGGGGAAAAAATGACGATTATAGTAGCAACCACAGGGGATACTGGTCCTGCTGCTGCCTATGCTAGTATTGATAAGGACTGCCTGGATACTTGGGTGCTTTATCCAAAAGAATTAATTACCGAAGCACAAGAGCGACAAATGACGACTATTACTGCTCCGAATGTCCATCCAGTTGGTGTGGCTCATTGTCCAGATGGTGCAGATGATTTGGATTTATTGATAGCAGAAATGTTTGCAGATACCGATTTCAAGACTAAATTAAATCTATCTAGCGTAAATTCTATCAATTGGGGTAGAGTGATGATGCAAACGGTGCATTATTTTTATGGCTATTTGCAAACGGTTGATAGGGTAGGAGAAGCCTTGAATTTTGCAGTTCCTTCTGGTGCTTTCGGGAACTTATGTGCAGGTTCACTAGCAAGAGAAATGGGCTTGCCTGTTGGTAAATTTATTATTGCCAATAATCAAAATGCTTGTTTGCATCGGATTTTCACCAAAGGTGTTTTTTCCAAAGCTCCTATTATTGCTTGCCCAGCTTCGGCAATTGATATATTGATTCCCTATAATTTTTGGCGGTATTTATATTTTGCGATTGGTCAAGATGGGGGTAAAATTAACGAATGGATTAGCACTTTTGAAAAAACAGGAAAAGTTGTTTTTGATGAGGCTACTTTTGCCGCTTATAGTAAGGGGTTTATTGTAGATAGTATTTCAGACGAACAAACACTAGAGACCATTCAAAACATTTATAAAAAGGAAGCTTATTTACTAGACCCGCATGCAGCAGTTGCGGTGGCAGCTGCTCAAAATTTGAAACCTAAATTGGAGCTAGGAGGTAAAACCTTATGCTTGGCAACCGCACATCCTTGTAAATTTCCAGCAAGTATTGCCATAGCGCTTGATACAAGTATAGCTGAACTGCCAACTAGTGCAAAGCATGAATCCGTGGAAGCTGCTAAATTATTATGTCAACGAGGGTATCATTGTGATTATCAGACTATGCGAACGGGAATAAGCCATAGTATGCTTTCGGTAGCTTCTGTAAAAAAACATAAATCATAAATCATTGACTATTACTTTCCTCGGTACCGGTACTTCTCAAGGCGTTCCCGTAATTGGCTGCGACTGTGAAGTTTGTCAATCTACTAATCCTAAAGATGCACGATTGCGAACGTCTGCCATGATTCAATGGAAAGGAAAAAATATAGTAATTGATGCAGGGCCTGATTTTCGCCAACAATTATTAAAGGCGAAAGTCACAGATGTAGCAGCCATATTAATGACGCATGAACATAATGACCATATTATAGGAATGGATGATGTTCGTCCACTCAATTTTAAGCATCAAAAATCTATGCCTGTCTATGCCGAAAAAAGAGTACAAGAAGAATTGAGAACTAGATTTTCCTATATTTTTTCGGATAATCCCTACCCTGGAGCGCCTAGATTAAATTTAGAAAACATTAACGAAGGAGAAAACATAATTATCGACGACTTAATCATACAACCCATTAGGGCATGGCATGGACAACTTCCAGTTTTTGGTTTTAGGTTCGGAGACTTTACCTATTTAACAGATGTCAATAAAATAGAGGAGGCGGAGTTAAACAAAGTCAAGGGAACAAAAATACTCGTCCTTGATGCCTTGCATCACTCAAGCCATCATTCTCATTTTAATTTGGAAGAAGCATTGGCTTTGATAGAAACCCTTCAACCAGAACAGGCTTATTTGATTCATATTAGTCATCGGATGGGTTTAGCGGAAACAGTCAATCAATTACTTCCTGCAAATGTGGAATTGGCTTATGATGGGCTTTTATTAAAAATAGAGTGAATTTTACTTAACAGCAATAGGCGCCGCCAACAAATCATCAGGAATTCCAAAAGCTTCCACTAAACAATGTGCATCTTTCCGGACTTCTCCACATAAATCATCTACTAGTCTGCGAATAGCTTTAGTCTTGACCCCTGTCATATAATCAACTTCCAAAAACCAGCCCTTATGAGACTCTATGGTATGTAAGGCATACAAATTGCATAATTTTTGCAAGGAAGCTTTCATTTTTTCATCACTTTGTTGGTCAATCGCTTCTAAGAATTTTTCTAAAACCTTTACTTCTACAAAAGCATTTGCCAAAGCCAATAAATGAGATTGACACCTTAAAAAAGCATTATAAGAAGGCATGCCATCTTTGATGAGTCCCCGCAAACGCTGACCAACAGAATAAGTCAAATGACTTTCTCTATATTTGAAAGCGGCTAATTGAAATTCAGGATCTAATAAATGGTCTTTATCCGTATTCCGAATCGTTAATGGATTTTTTTCTGAAATGGAGGTGCCAAATCGTTGTCCTGCGAAACGCAAAACACCCATCATTCCTTCATTATGGAAACTTTCCTTAAAAGTCGTTAAAACCCCTTTGGCTACTAATTGCATTAACACCGTATTATCTCCTTCAAAGGTGGTGAAAATGTCTGAATCCGCTTTTAAATCAGCAAAACGATTCTCTGCTAAATAGCCTTTTCCACCACAAGCTTCTCTACATTCTTGCAAAGTCTCGGTGGTAAACCAAGTAGCATAAGACTTCATGCCAGCGGCTAAGGTTTCTATTTCTCGAATGTCTTCTTCATCTCTATTCACATATCTATCCGCTAAATAATTGAGGGCAAAAGTAAGGGCATAACTTTTTGCTAATAAAGGCATCAACCGTCGCTGATGGCTAGGGTAGTCTAATAAAAGATTTTCTGGAGTTGTCGTATTCTTTCCAAACTGTCGTCTTTTTAACCCATGCTTTATAGCGATGGTCAATCCAGACTTAGCAGCACTTAAACCTGCTTTTGGAACAGATACTCGACCGCCAACTAAAGTGCCTAGCATCGTAAAGAATCGCTTAGACGGATTGGCAATAGGGCTTTCATATTCACCAGCATCGTTAATCGAGCCAAATCTATCTAATAAATTTTCTCTTGGTACTCGAACTTGATCAAACCAAATTCGGCCATTATCCACTCCATTTAAACCTACTTTATAGCCATTATCTTTCACTTTAATGCCTGGTAACAATTTATGATTTTCATCTCGCAAAGGCACTAAAACAGCATGGACGCCATGATTTTCTCCATTCACTATTAATTGGGAAAAAACAGAAGCCATTTTACTATCTAAGGCATTCCCGATATATTCTTTGCCTGATTGCAAATTAGGAGAATGAACAATTATTTCATCAGAGGCAGGGTCATAAGTAGAAGTTACTTCTAATCCTCGAACATTGGAACCGTGTCCAGTCTCGGTCATAGCAAAACAACCTGGCAATGCCATTGTCCCAATATCTTTAATGTATTTATCATGATGTTTTTTAGTCCCTAACCAAAAAACGCTGCCACCAAATAAACCAAAATGTACTCCAAACTTAATGACTAAACTTAAGTCAAAATAAGAAGCGGTTTCAAAGATGGCAATATAATCTTTCATACTATCCTTACCACCATATTTCTCCGGAAAGGCAACGCTTCCGTATCCTTGATCCGCCATCATTTTACACCATTCCAAAACTTGTTTTCGATATCTTTCTTTTGTTCTTAAAGGGCGATAATGAAAGACTGGATCTAAGAAAAACTGCTTGACTTTATTTCGTAATTCATGGGTATCTCCATCTAAAAAGGCTGTCATTTTAGGAATGTCAAAGGCATGACTTTCCATTTTATCAGGCCCTGCAGCTGGAAAAATTTGCTGATAAGTATCCCAAGTAACAAGGTTTAATTTTTCTTCTAAAATTTCTAATTCTTTCCTAGCGGCTTTATCATTCCAATCAACCACTTGATTGATTTTAGCGCTTTTCTTTGCCATTGCCAATCCTAAATCTACCAAAGATTTTCTAGAAGACTGAGGTAGTTTTTTAGCTCCATTTTGAAGGATTGTTTCCCAATGCAGATATAATTGCCGAGAAGGTGGGGTTCTTGGATTCATCCAAGATTTTACTAAATTTTGTTCTCCTTCTGTTAAAAATTGAAGCGTGTCTACCTTTTTAGATAAAAAACTAACTTCGGTTGGTGTTAATACCATATCAGACCAAGCTGCATAAAGCATTGGAAGAATAGCCATTAAAGCAGGAGAATATTCTTTGAATAAAAGTGGTGTTTTACTCATTATTATTTTGTTTATTGTGATTTTCGAATAGTTTGATTTTTTACCGAAATAGTTAATCTAATATATAAATAACAAAGCAATCAATACTTTGTTTCGTCCATTAATACTTATACAGATATAACTTTTTTTAAATTAATGCTAAATCAGCATAAAAGCCTAAATTAAACTTATTTTTTAATAAATTCGATTTTATCACAACCAAAAATTTAGAGTGCATGCTTTTTAGATG
>CAZXYA010000013.1:0-39914 GCA_964644655.1 uncultured Saprospiraceae bacterium
GAAAATTCAATTTTTTGCCTCCTTTAGAACCCTTCCCGAGCCCGCGAAGCGGGCGAGGGAAAACACTAAGAAACTTTTTTGACGCTGTACTAAACTCGACTCGTCAAAAACTATGCGTACTTTATGAACTACGTTTACTATATGGTGAAAAGTTGTTAGTTTATTTTTGTCACAGTACTTATTGGGCGGTAATTATTACATTTTTATCATTGATTTTATACTTAGCCCTTAGAGGGAATGTAACGTCATCTAATGCTTTTTCTAAATTTTGATTTATAAATGAATAAGTGCCTTTTCTATTTCGAAATTCAGCATCACAAGCTATTTGTACATCAAATTGTCGTTCTAGTTCAGTTATAACTTCTGAAAATGGAATGTCCTCTAAGTAAAATTCTCCGTTTATCCAGCCTGTTTGCTTAGTAACGTTTACCTCATACTTTTCTTCTAAAGCAGATTTATTAGCATTTAACTTAGTCCCTAACTCTTTGGTCAAAATTTGTTCACTTCCTTTTGCTGTTACCCGAACTTTTCCTGTCCGACAAACAACGGCTAATCGACCATTTCTAGCATTTACATTAAAGCTAGTCCCCAATACTTCAATCATTCCGTTTGGAGTAATGACTTTAAAAGACTGTCCTTTTTCTA
The DNA here is from genome assembly GCA_964644655.1 of uncultured Saprospiraceae bacterium. Classification (GTDB taxonomy): domain Bacteria; phylum Bacteroidota; class Bacteroidia; order Chitinophagales; family Saprospiraceae; genus JAFMDF01. The sequence goes on from CAZXYA010000013.1 coordinate 646, forward strand.
CTTCAAAAAAGGCTTCTCCTTCTAAATTGACAATTCTATCTCCATCAAAATCTCCTGCCTTATAGCTAATCGAAGAGGCGGCATTTAAATTGACGGTTGAATTATCGGGTAAGGTATAGGTTAGTTGTTCTCCATTTCCTATATCTACCGTTGTGGTCGGATTATATAAAGTAAAAAAGGCGACTAAACCAATACAAGCGGCGGCTGCATAACTAATCCATCTACGTCTACCAATAGAGCGAACAACTGCCGTGTCTTGTTTTTCTATAATTGGAGGTTTATCTGCTGGTGTAGCGGCATCAATTTTATCCCAAAGGTTTTTGATACGTGCTTCAGAAGGTTCATTTTCTTTTATCTTAATAGCCTGTACTAATACTTTCGCAGCTTTTACAGCTTTCTTTTTATTGGGATTATCCCCTATCCATTTAGTCCAAAAAGCAATGGCTTTTGGGTCTTTGCCTTGTACCCACCGAATGAAGGAGGGTTCTTCAGCAAAATCAATTTCATCATAATTTGTATATCTTTTTTCCATTCTGGTGATTTTGATGAGAAGTCAGAAGCGAGACCATAAATTAAAATTTACTGTCAGGCCATTTCACTGTCAGATTTTTAAGAGATAAAATCTGACAGTCGAATACGGTCTAACCTCTGACTTCTTCTTTAAAATAATTCGTCTAAATAAGTAGCTCTAGAAATTGTAGTATAGTCAAATCTACATCCGCTAGTTCCGCTGTGCATGATACTGATACAGCTTCTATTTTCCTGAGTATCTGAATGCGTCCTTTCTAAATAACAATGGCCCAATTCATGAAAAACAACAAATTCTTTTTCTAAATCTGTTGCACTATTCCAATAGGCTCTATCAATATTTACTTTTCTTGTAGAAGTTTCACTATAACTGCATTGTCCTGCCACATTATCTGCTTCAATGTCAATTAGGAAACCTTCAATTCTTTTTTCAACTAGATTTACTTCCATTCCTCTAATCGAAGCTTCTGTTACAAACCTTTCAAAATAAGGGGCTAAAGCTTCCTCAATAAATAATTCTTCTATCACTAGATTTTCATTATTTTCTTTGGTACAACCTATTATTAATAAACTAGTCGCAATACATAATAAGCTAAAGAAGATAGTTTTTACTTTGATATAATGCTTCATTATATATGTTTTTAATTATCGTCCTACATATATATAAGGTTGAGAAAATTACTTTGTACTCATTTGTTGAAATATTTTTTTAAATTATTATAACTGATCAGTAGTGAATAGTTAAAAAACAATTTTCTCTAATTGAAAAAGCGCCAAAACAAGCGGCAATAAGGTTCCCTTTAATTTTTTCAAAGCATTAGACACCAAGTTTCGGACGGATTGATAATTTAAACCCATAATTTCGCCAATGTCTTCATAATCTAATCCAGAGACATATTTAAGATAAATGACCTCTTTTTGTCGTTTACTCAAATTTTCCATCGCTGCTTTAACTTGTGCTGCTCTTTCTTCGGATAGTTCTAAAGCAATTAATTTTTGGTCAACGGCTATTTCTGCTTCAAAATCCAATTCTGTAGGTTCGGTATCTGATACCCATTTTTTGGATTTGTTTAATGCTCGAATAATCTTTCTTCTCAGGGCTACTAGCAAATAGCGTTGAATCGAATCCGTCATGCCCAATCCTTTTCGGTTTTTCCATAACTCAATAAATAAATCTTGAATACAGTCTTCTATGACTTGATCATTCCGAGAAAACTTTCTACCATATTTTAATAAGCTGGAAATATAGGTCGAATAAATACGCTCTAAAGCGGATTTATTGCCTTCTTTTAGTTGTTTCCAAAGTAATATATCACTCATTTACAGTTGATTATGCAAAAAATAAAAGCGAATGTAATATACGGTTTTTTTAGTTGAAAGAACGATAATAAATAGCGTTTTGATACGTCAATAACTTTTTTTTAAAAATTTTTATTTTTTTTGAGTACAAACGAAAAAGGCTTGACTTATAAGGGTGTAAGTAAGGAATAAAAAAATCATTTTCAAATATCTCTTTCAAAGAAAACACCCGACTGACTGTTTTCTAAATTATTTTTGAAAATCCCACAATTAAGAAATCACCGATTTTTCCTTACTCACGATTTTTATTATAGACAAAAAATAACTGGACTATTTAAGTTTTTGAATTGACTGTTTTTTCTATAAAATTTCAATTCATACAAAAAATAGTCATTTCAAAAACATCCCATTTATTTTTCCGTCGCATTAAATAATTAAAAAAAATTAAAAATTTATGTTGAACAGAATCTTCAAAATTAACATCTTATTCGTTTTTGCCCTTGTTTTTGTAATGACTTCTTGTCAAAAAGAAAATTTAGACGAATTAACAACTGAAAACTTTACCCAACAAGCCGAAAGCCGTGAAGGTAGACCAAGTGGAATGAAAGGAAAAGGCCAACGAGGCAGCAATTGTTTTATCCCCGTATTCCCCATTACCATTAATTTCCCAGACGGAAGTGCGGTAGAAGCGGCAGATCAAGAAGCCGCAAAAGCAGCAAAAGAAGCTTATCAAGAAGCTAATCCAGACAATGAAGAAAGACCAACAATTACTATGCCTTTTGATGTACAATTAAGAGATAGTTCGATTGTAATTATTACTAGTGAGGAGGATTTAGCGGCACTAAAAGAAACTTGTGGCGAACGAGGTGGAGAAGGTAGCAGAGGTGGTCGAGGCGGCAATTGTTTTACCCCTCTATTTCCCATTACCATTAATTTCCCCGATGGAAGTGCAGTAGAAGTGGCAGATAAAGAAGCCGCAAAAGCAGCGAAAGAAGCTTATCAGGAAGCAAATCCAGACAATGACGAAAGACCAACAATTGCTATGCCTTTTGATGTACAATTGAGAGATAGCTCTATTGTAACTATTGCTAGTGAGGAAGATTTGGCGACACTAAAAGAAACTTGTGGTGAACGAGGTGGAGAAGGTGGTCGAAATCAAAGATGCTTCCAACTTTTATATCCCTTAACTATCAACTTCCCTGATGGTACTTCTGTAACTGTCGCCGATAGAGCAGAAGCCAAAGCTGCCAAAGAAGCTTTTAAAGCAGCAAATCCAGATAACGAGGAAAAACCAAGCCTAGCCTTTCCTTATGATGTCGAATTAGCGGATGGTACAATAGTGACGGTAAAAAATGAGGAGGATGTAGCAACTTTAAAAGAAAGTTGTGAAGAAGAAAGCGGTAATCGAGGCGGTCGAGGAAATAGAGGTTAAGGAGGTAACTAATTAAAAAGTAGAGAGCTGAGTATGGGGGTTGAATTAATAACTTATAACTGATTTGCTAGAAATTAGTTGTGAACTTGATAAAACCTCTATTCTCTAATTTTAAAGACGCTTCAAAAATATATAATATCTTCGATGGATTAGAAAGTGTTCCTCTGCTGGTAAACGTATCGGCAGGGGGATTTTTTATTTTGGCATTAAAAAACTATTTTTAAGCCTCATTAAAAATAAGGCTCAAAATGATTAATTCTAATTTATACTTATCATTTCTTTTTGTACTGCTTGGTTCTTTCTCGCTTTCTGCACAAATAGAAGGCAAAGCCCTCGACGATTTAGCACATAAATATGCTACCGAGTCTTTTGACCGTCTCTATGAATTATTATCCATTCCTAACGATGCGCATTACCCCAAGGACATCGAGAAAAACATTCAATGGTGTGAGCAAGAATTTCAACAAAGAGGGTTTACAACAAATCGCTTAGCAACTACAACAGTCCCATTATTATTAGCCGAGCGAAAGAAAACTGGAGCAACTAAAACCGTTTTAATTTATCTGCAAATTGATGGGCAGCCAGTTGATAAAACCAAATGGTTCCAAGAAAGTCCTTGGAAACCTGCCTTAAAACAGCAGGATACAAATGGGGAATGGAAAGAAATTGACTGGAAAAATATCCATACCAATTATGATCCAGAACTAAGAGTTTTTGCTCGTTCTACCGCTGATTCTAAGGGGGCCGCCAATGGTTTTTTAGCAGCCTTAGATGCAACAAAAGATATTGCTCAACCCAATTTTAATATCAAAGTCATTATGGACTTTGAAGAAGAATTAGGCTCGCCAGAATTACCCAAAGCGGTCGATAAATACAGCAAGGAATTAGCCGCAGATATGCTTATTATTTTTGATGGGCCAAGGCATATTTCTAATCAACCAACTTTAACCTTTGGTGCCAGAGGCATTGCAGAAATTACTTTGACTGTTTTTGGACCAAGAGCGCCCCAACATAGTGGGCATTATGGTAATTATGCACCCAATCCTGCTATTCGTTTGGCACAATTAATCGCTTCTATGAAAGATGCAGATGGCCGAGTGACTATTCCTGGTTTTTATGATGGGGTTCATTTAGACGAAGCAACTAAAGCTATTCTAGCAAAAGTACCAGATGATGAAAAAGTCATCCAAAAAAGTATAGGCATTGCAGCCCCTGATAAAGTGGGAAATAATTATCAAGAAGCCATTCAATATCCTTCTTTAAATGTGCGAGGAATGCGGTCAGGTTGGGTAGGTATTCGTTCTCGGACGATTGTACCTGCGACCGCAACGGCCGAAATTGATGTCCGTTTGGTAATGGAAAGCGATCCCGATTGGTTATTAGGCTTAATCCGTAGTCATATTCAAGCACAAGGCTATTATGTAGTAGACAAAGAACCAACAGAGGAAGAGCGGATGAAGTATAATCGCATTGTTTTTATGCGAACCGAGACTTCTTACTTGGCTTATCGAACGGATTTTAATTCAACAGTTGGCATTTGGTTAGATAAAGCTTTGACTAGAGCATTTGAGCAAACTCCGATTAAAATCAGAAATAGTGGTGGTTCAATTCCTATTGCTCCTTTTGTGACAACTTTAGGGATTCCAGCAGTAACCGTTCCTATTGTCAATCGAGATAATAATCAGCATAGTCCTAATGAAAACCTCCGATTGGGTAATTATGTCGATGGGGTGAAGACTTATATTGCGGTGTTGACGGAAAGCTTATAGTTTTTTCTTCAAAGCAAACAGTTCATCCCGATATTGAGCAGCAGAAATAAAGTCCAATTCTTTCGCTGCCTTTTTCATTTTTCGCTCTGTTTCTGCAATCATTTTTTCAAGTTGATCTTTAGTCATATATTCTACTATCGGATCAGCAGCAATGCTGAGTTCATCTGGCTCAATGTACGCATTTGTTTTATTTCCTCGAATGTCTAAAATAGAGCCTTGATTCAAGATTTCTTCCCTAGTTTTACTAACCGTTTTAGGGATAATGCCATGCTTTTCATTATATGCCATTTGAATAGATCGTCTTCGAGAAGTTTCGTCAATGGTTCGTTGCATAGATTCCGTTACTTTATCTGCATAAAAAATAACCAGACCATTAGAATTTCTTGCTGCCCGCCCTGCTGTCTGGGTCAATGATTTATCATTTCGTAAGAACCCTTCTTTATCTGCATCTAGAATGGCGACCAAAGAAACTTCAGGTAAATCTAATCCTTCTCTCAGCAGGTTAACCCCTATTAACACATCGAAAACACCTAATCGTAAATCTCTTAAAATTTCTACTCGTTCCATCGTGTCAACTTCGGAGTGAATATAACGACATTTAAGATTGACCTTGGCAAAATATTTACTTAATTCTTCCGACATTCTTTTAGTCAAAGTTGTCACTAAAACTCGTTCTTGCTTTTCTATTCTTTGTTGGATTTCATCTAATAAATCATCTATTTGATTTAAACTTGGACGAACATCAATTGGGGGATCTAATAAACCTGTCGGGCGAATAATTTGCTCTACAAAAACACCGCCTGTTTGCTCTAATTCATAATCACTTGGCGTCGCACTTACAAAGACAACTTGATTGATTAGACTTTCAAATTCTGTAAAATTTAAAGGTCGATTATCCATTGCAGAAGGTAAACGGAAACCAAAATTGACTAAATTTAATTTTCTTGCCCGATCACCACCCCACATGCCTCTCACTTGTGGTACGGTCACATGACTTTCGTCAATAATCATTAAATAATCATCTGGGAAATAGTCGAGTAAACAGAAAGGTCGAGTACCAGGGTTTCGCCCATCAAAATAACGAGAATAATTTTCTACCCCATTGCAATAGCCTAATTCTCGCATCATTTCCAAATCAAAAGTTACCCGCTCTTTGATACGTTGTGCTTCGGTCAATCTTTTTTCCCGTTCAAAATATTTTTGTTGGGCATATAATTCATCTTCAATATCTCGAAGAATTTGATTCATTTTATCCTTGGGTGCAATATAGAGATTGGCAGGAAAAATAGCAGCTGTTTCCAAAGATTCAATTCTTTTTCCAGTTTCAATTTCAATGCGCTCAATATCTTCAATTTCATCGCCAAAAAAAGTAATGCGATACCCATAATCAACATAAGGTAAGTTAATGTCAATCGTATCTCCACGCACTCTAAAAGTCGCTCGTTTAAATTCTACTTCCGTTCGAGAATACAAAATACCAACCAATTGATATAAAAAAGTATTTCTCGTAACTACTAAGCCTTTATGTAGCCTAATAATACCGGTTTTATAATCCTCTGGATTTCCCATCCCATAAATACAAGAAACCGAAGCAACTATGATAATATCTCTACGTCCAGACAACAGAGAAGAAGTAGCTCTCAATCGAAGTTTATCAACCTCTTCATTGATTTGTAAATCTTTTTCTATAAACGTATCCGAAGACATGATATAAGCTTCGGGTTGGTAATAATCATAATAGGAAACAAAATATTCCACCGCATTATCAGGAAAAAATTCTCGAAACTCGCCATATAATTGGGCAGTTAAGGTTTTATTATGCGTTAAAACTAAGGTTGGCTTGTTTAACTCCTTGATGACATTGGCCATCGTAAAAGTTTTACCAGAGCCAGTTACCCCCAATAAGGTTTGAGCAGTGTCACCAGCATTAATGCCTTCTATCAGTTGTTGAATGGCTTGAGGCTGGTCACCTGTTGGTTTAAAAGGAGAACTTAATTGAAATCCCATTTTGTGATAGATAAGTCTTGATTTAAAAATAGGTTGGTTATCCTTTTCTATTTAGTAACGAGCAAAGAATGAGTAGTGCATTTGGAGCTAGAGATTTTGTCTCAAGGCTAGGCATTTTTTTTAAGAATAGCTAGGCTATTCTTAAAAAAAATAACGGCGCATTGTAACAAAAGGTCAGTTCCTAAATGCCGTACTTATTTTTTACTCGCTACTTAGTTTCAAGTAGTCCAAAAATTGTTGTAAAAATAAGTAAAAAAGAGGAGTTGTAAAAGCACTATATTTTTACTAAGTAACGGTCAAAAAATAAATCTATCATTTATTTTTTGACCTCCAAGTGTCTTCAAGACCTTGGAGCGTCTAAATGTCGGAGTTATTATTTTTTCATTATTAAACACTTCTTATTTTTCTTTCAGCAAATCAAAGATGGAGTTAACAAATATGTTTTGCAAAACTAAAAACAAGCAAAATACTTGCTTGTGTAACAAGGTTTACTCTTTAGAATATTCGTATGTTATTTATTTAAATACGTGAGTAAAAGGTAAATATTAAGACTATTTCGTATTTATTAAATAAGAAAATGGTTGATTAAAAATGCTCAAAAATAGTTTTCTCTTTGATTATTAACTACTTAGAAGCAAAAAAAAGATTACAATAGTTGATTCTATCTTTTAATTTTATTATATTTGTAGCTGTTTTAGGCAAACTAACCTTATGTAAGTCCTTATTACATATTCAAGAACAATATATCTTAATCCAAGGACAAAAAATAGACTCCATAAACATACACGAGAAAACTGAGTGTAACACAGGCTAATGCCACTCCTTTTGCCTATCGTCAAATAGGTTATTAAGTTAGTTATACGAACTAAAATCAAACAAAAGACTACACCCAGTTATTTATGAGGGACAGAAAATAAAAAGGTTGAGATAGACTGAGGTCACTCATTTCTCAATCCACTAAATCTGAGAAGATTTCTTAAATTAGAAGGGAAATAATGATAATAGAACAAAAAACGGCATAAAAGTCCTCTAAAACAACGGTTATTATGGTAGCGAAGGAACAAAATTTAAAAATTATTTTCAAAGGGTGCCTTGAGTTTGGTAGCGAAAAAAGCTACAAAAAGGTCCACAAAATGTATGAGCGTCGAATAGAAAATTATTACAAAAACGACGTACTCTTTAGCGAAGAAGATCTTTTCGTTGAGGAAGAAGCATGTGTAAACTTACCAAGAGTAGTTGTGCACAGTTCTACAAAAAAATGGAAAGGAACGGTTAATTTATTTGAATATTTATCTCAATTTGCTGTTGCTGGTCAAATGAGTGGATGGGCAATAGAAAACGGTAAGATTGTAGAACATGTAATCATTGAACCACATAGTGATAAAATGGCAGTAAAAGCTTTTCGAAAAGGAAGGCAATTAGTGCAAGAGGAAGGAAAGGAAAAAGAAGCAATGGATGCCTTGAATACAGCAATTTCAAAGTATGAGCGTCATGCGCAGGCTTATGAAAGAAGAGGGTTCATCAATTATCAGTTAAAAAATTATAATGATGCTTTGTATGACTTTACAAAGAGTATCAATATTTATCCACATAACTCCGATCCTTATTTTGGCAGAGCAAATATCTATATTCTAAAAGGTGACTTAGATAAAGCAATCGCAGATTTAGATCATTCTATCAAAAAATCTATTCCATTACAATCTATCTACTGGAAATCTCGTCGAATTAAAGGAGAATGTTTAGCGAAGAAAGGTGATTTTCAAGGTGCTTCTTTAGAATTCAAATTATTCTCTGTTAGAAAATTTGCACCAGATGATTCTAATAATAAATGGAAGAAATATATCTTTACTAAATACGGACAGACTTTACTAGAATTAGGCAACTATCCAGAAGCGGTGGCTGCATTTAATGAAGCTGTAAAATTAGAGCAAGAAACTGCGGAGAAAGTATTAGAATCTGATCCTTTAGTTTATAGAGGTATTGCGCTTCAAAAATCAGGAAAAAAAGGATTTGTAAAGGATTGGAAACAAGCAGCTAAGCTTGGATCAGAGAAAGCCGTAGCCTTAATGGCAGAATTTGCTTAAAGAATAATACCTACCATAATATATGTAGGAGTCATTTAACTAATAACTCCTCAAACAGAAAATCAGTATCTTCGCAAGATGGTACTGATTTTTTATTTAGTACTCTCTACAAACTCCAACTATTCCCCACCTCTGAAAGCGGAATGCATCCTTGATAGTCCATAGGAATAGGGTCATAATTCAATACTTCTTTCCCAATTTGCTCAGAAGATAAATAAGCCCACATCGCCATAGATTTAATGGACCGATAAAAGCCAACGGGTTCTTGCTTACCTACGGCTGTTCCCCAAACGCCACCATTAAATTTTCCAGAACTGGCTTCGGCAGCTTTCAGTACCTCCACTTGTTTTTCTTTACTTAATCCAACAAATCTATCGCCAAATTTTTTTTGACAATCCTCATTAAATCTAATAATATCAGTTCTAATTTTTTGCTGTCCAGCTTCATCATAAGTATGCGTAAATATTTTATCTAGGAATATATCTGCCTTTACATCTAATCCACCTGGTGTATCCGTTCGAGGTAAGATAATATCAATCAATTTTGCTATAAATTGAGCTTCTTCTACTTTAAAAAACGATGGTTGCCAATCTAATCTGGGTTCGTTTTTACAAGCTTGCAATAAAGTAAGCAAAGACGGAAGCATTACAGCAGCGCCTGCCATTAATCCTGTTTGTTGAATTGCTTTTCTTCTATTCATTTTCTTAGCGTTGATTTAGCAGAGGGTTTAGAGCTAAATATTTTGTTTATTTAATTCAGCTACCGCATGATTTGCTGCCCTAGCCGTAATTGCCATATAGGTTAAAGATGGATTCACACAAGAATTGGAAGTCATACAAGCACCGTCCGTCACAAACACATTTTTGGCAGCATGTACTTGATTAAATCCATTTAAGACCGAAGTTTTAGGGTCTCGCCCCATTCTTGCTGTGCCCATTTCGTGGATGCCATAACCGGGTTCATGTTTATTATCAAAGCCTATCACGTTTTTCAAGCCTGCTTTTTCTAGCATTTCTACTGCGTCTTCTTGAATTTGTTGATTCAAAGCTAATTCGTTTTCCTTGTATTCGCAGTTGATGGCTAAAGTTGGCTGTCCCCATTTATCGAGGTTATTGGTATCTAAAGTAACTTTATTCTCATGATAAGGCAGACATTCTGCAAATCCTGTAATAAAAAATTCCCAAGGACCAGGTTTTAAAATGCTATCTTTAAAAGCCGCACCAAATGCTTCTTTATTAGCTGCTGCTTGAGCGCCTGCACGACCACCACCACCTTGAAACCCAAAACCACGAAGAAATTTATCCGATTTAGACTGTTCATCAATATTCCAATATCGAGGAATATAAATACCATTAGGCCGTCTCCCTTTATAATATTTATCATCAAAACCATCTACCTTGCCCATAGCGCCAATTCGATAAGTATGATCCATTAAATTATGTCCGAGTTCTCCACTATCATTGCCAAAGCCATTTTCAAATCTACTAGATGTTGAATTCAATAATATTTGTGTGGTACTAAGGGTAGAAGCATTGCAAAAAATAATTTTGGCAGAAAATTCAATGGCTTCATTTGTTTCCGCATCAATAATGCGTACGCCTGTAGCCTTGCCTTTTTTATCATCGTAAATAAGAGATTGAACGATGGAAAATGGACGAATGGTTAAATTACCTGTAGCATTTGCAGCAGGTAACGTTACCGCATTACTACTAAAATAAGCACCATAAGGACAACCACGACTACAGCGATTTCTATATTGACATTTCCCTCTTCCATTCAAGGGTTCGGTAAGATGTGCTACTCTTCCAATAATTAGATGTCTGCCAGGGAAGTCTTTTTCTATTCTGCTTTTCACATGTTTCTCTACACAATTCAATTCCATTGGTGGCAAGAAATGACTATCGGGTAACTGCCGAAGTCCTAATGCTTCTCCACTTATACCAGCAAATTTTTCTACATAAGTGTACCAAGGGGCCATGTCTTTATAGCGGATTGGCCAATCCACGCCATAGCCATCTTTGGCATTGGCTTCAAAATCAATTTCGCTCCATCTATACGTTTGTTTGCCCCATAGCAAAGACCGTCCACCCATCTGATGCGCTCGCATCCAAAGAAAAGGTTTCACTTCTGTATAGGGATTTTCTTCATCATTTGCCCAAAAATGTTCGGTATCTTGACCAATAAACCCTGACCTTATGGCTTTGTAGTGCTTTTTTCTTTGGGCTGGAGTGAGCGCACCACGCAATTCCATATCCCAAGGGTCATCATTCATCGTCGGATAATCTCTAACATGCTCGACCATTCTTCCCCTTTCGAGTACCAAGGTTTTTAATCCTTTTTCACATAATTCTTTGGCTGCCCATCCTCCACTAATTCCGGAACCAATGACAATCGCATCATAGGTCATTTCTTTTTTTGCGTCAATATTAAAATTTGCCATGTAGTAGTTATTAGTTTTTCTTTACGCTAATATATCATTTTTTGGTCGGGTATCAAATAGATTGATTTCTACTTCTTTTTTAGCTGCTTTTGATTATTCTCCTAAAGACACAAAAAATTGACGCTTACTAAAGAGGATTCAAAACTTTCGGAAACTATATCCTACGTTTCGGAAAAATAAAAAGGGAGCTTGTAGGAAAGCATGCCTTTAAGCTACGTTTGTTAACTACCTTGTAATTAAACAGCTAATTTCTATTGCTTAACCTCTTTTTCAAATATTAAAAAATGACTCAGATATCACCAATTATTCCATTTAATCATCCTATTTTTAATACCTTAAAAACAATTGACTTCCTCCAAGAATTTCCCCAATTAAATACGGCACAAGCGGATTCAGCCGCAAGTTTTCATCCATTCTCAAAATTAGGGGCAGGTGGCTTTATAGTATTAAAAGCAGGGCAAGTCATCGGATATGGTAGCGTAGAAGCCTCCCCAGAAGCACCGCTGACAGCAGGCATTGGAGTAATTAAGCATTGTTTTATCATTCCAACAGAACGACAAAAAGGATATGGTACGCAGTTATTCAAACATTTACGTCAATATGCCGCACTTCATTTTGGCTTACTCCAAGTAAATAAAGATTGCACCTTATGTAATCAGGTGGACGGATTTATTGATTTAGTGTAATAGGATGTCTTTTTTGTTAAAAATGTCCTAGTTTTTGTCAAAAAAATCCAGATGTATTACCAAAATTCAATTTAGCTTTAGCCTTGATGAAATTACTGATTTTGCCAAAAAAATTGAACTAATTTTTTTGCTATTGTTTCATAGGACCTCTTTTTTATTAAAGATATTGTACCTTTTGTTCCCTAAATAAAGCATTCCTTTTAATCGGACAACTATGAGAAAAATAACAAACCTACTCCTATGGGTTTGCACTATCATTTTGGTAGGGCAACTCTTTTCCTGCACCCAAAAAGCAGCAAATAATCAATTTTTACAGCAAGCGAAAATTTCCATTGATGGCGAAGTAGATGCTTCACTCACCTATAATGCCATTCCAAGCGAAGAACTCCCCCCTATAAAAGCGGAATATATTGACCCTAGTACCATTACTCCACCAATTATAATACCGCTAAAAGGGACACCAAAAGTAGTGCAGACACATACGAATGTGCGATTGGCAGGAACACCAAAGGTCATTCCCATTCCAAGCCCTCTAAAGCGCATTACTTTAGGAAAAGATGGCGTGCCTTTACCAGAAATCATTCCAGCTAAAAGCAATATCATACCAGATGTCCTAATGAAGAATAGATATAAATCAACCCCTGTTCAAGCATTTCGGACAAAAGATGAAGCCATTTATAATATTCAGTTTTTAGGACTGGACCAAGGGCTAGACCTCCCTGACTATAGTTTTATTTTAGAAGACAGTCGAGGAGACCTTTTGTTTGGTTGGCAAAACAATTCTATTTGTCGATTTGATGGAAAAAACCTTTATCAGGGCGTAGGTCCCTCTCTTGATTTGATGGAAGATAGTAAAGGAAATATCTGGATGGCGGGAGTCCCTGGTCTTGTTTGTAATAATGGACAAAATGTCCTCAGTTTCCCAATAGCAGGCAGGTGGCCGTTGGGCTTAAAGGAAGATAGTAAAGGGAATATTTGGTTTGTTGATAGTTCAGGAAATATATATAGCTACGATGGTCAAAATTTCACCATTTTTAAAGGAAAATTTAGCATGGTAGATTTTGAGACTAATCTAATTGGAGATATTGAAGAAGACCAACAGGGAAATATTTGGATAGCAACTCAGGGAAATGGTGTATTACGTTATGATGGACAAACGATGACTAGTTTTACAGAAAGGGAAGGATTGCTCCATAATAATGTAAACGCTGCTTTAACAGATAGTCAGGGGCGAATCTGGTTTGGCACAAAAAATGGCGTAAGTATTTACACCCCCAACACCGCTCCAACAGCCATTCATGGCAGCTTTAGTAATTACACCACAAAAGAAGGCTTGAGTGATAATTACATTACTTCCATTATAGAAGATAAATCTAATAACATCTGGTTAGCCACGCTTAATAAGGGCATTAATCGGTTTGATGGAAAAACGTTTACTCATTTTACAACCAAAGAAGGGCTAAGTGCTGATGTTGTAAGAAAGATAACGGAGGACCATCAAGGAAATATTTGGGTGGCTACACATGGAGGAGGCATCAACCGTTTGCAACCCAATAGTTTTCAACATTTTACGGACGAACACGGCTTAAGTGAAAATGCAGTAAGAGCTGTAATAGAAGATAGCAAGGGAAATATTTGGATGGGAACGCCAAATAGTGGGGTTATGAAATATGATGGAAAAAGTTTCACCCATTTTACCGAAAAAGAAGGGCTGCCCAATAATACGGTAAACAGTATCCTAGAAGATAGTAAAGGGAATATGTGGTTTGGTAGTTTTGGAGGAGGGGTAAGTCGTTTTGATGGTCATACTTTTACTAAATATAATACAGAACAAGAAGGGTCTGGCAAACTCTTCGTAAAATTAACTGAAGATAAAATGGGGCGAATCTGGATATCTAGTTTCAATGGAAAAATCACTCGATTAAACCCTGAAACTGGACAAATTGCTCGATTTGCTAAGGGTCAGAGTGGTATTATGACCATAGGTAAAACAAAGCAACTTTGGATGATTGCGGAAGGTTATGCGGCAAAATATGATGCACAAAATGATGCATTTAATATCAACTACCAATGGGAACCTTACGGGAGATTTTGGGGTGGATTTCAATTAGCGGACAATCAGCACAATAACGTTTGGATTGGGTCTAGGAACAGTTTAATACAAATAAAGAAAAATGGACAAACTACTCAAGAAGATTTTCCAAGCGTGAGATTAGGCAGAGGATTACCTGCTGCTACCGCAGGGGCAACGGATATTGAATTCCCAATAAATTCGATGCACGTTGACCATCAACAGCGGATATGGACCGCAGGTGAAGGTGGAATTTTTGTTGGGGTGGATAAATTGGAAAACTTAGGAATGGATAGTCGCTGGATACACTATAAAATACGAGATGGGCTAAAAGATATAGGTTACACGGCTAACAGTAGTTTTTACCAAGATAGCAAAAATCGACTCTGGATATTTAGTAATAATAATGCGGGTATTACTTTCTTAGATTTGAATACTTTTGAATTACCTACAGAAGCGCCTCAAAACCTAAGTCTCTCTCATATCGACGTAAAAGGACAACCGCTAGATTATCGACTTTTATCAGACAGTCTTTATCAAACCACCATGGCTTTTGGAAAGACCGTTAGCCAAGCTTATGATTCCGTAGCTGCTTTTCAGAATTACCCTAAAAATTTAAAACTGCCTTATGATTTAAATCACCTTACCTTTCATTTTACTGCTAAGGATTGGACAGCTCCTCATAAAATTCAATACAGTTATCAGATGGAAAGTATAGATACTGATTGGAGCGAACCAAGTGCAGAAACAAAAGCGGATTATCGAAACTTATCGTATGGTACACATACTTTTCAAGTAAAAGCAATAGGCGAAGCTCAAGTTTGGAGCGACACCTTTGACTATACTTTTACCATTCTACCGCCGTGGTGGCATACTTGGTGGGCTTATGGCTTGTATGCTTTATTGACGATTGGTACGGCTGGTTGGTATGTGCGCCGCTTGAATAAACAACTCCAACAAAAGCAAGCGCAATTAGATAAAGAGCAATACCTCAATCAAGAATTAACCGAATTAAATGAAGCTAATAGTCGTTTTGTACCCCATGACTTTTTACAAACTTTAGGTAAGACAAGTTTAAAAGAGTTAAAATTAGGCGACCAAGTGGCAACTAAAATGACTATTCTTTTTGCCGATATTCGAGACTATACCACCTTATCCGAAAAAATCACCCCCGAAGAAAACTTCAAATTTATCAATGCTTTTTTGGGTAGAGTTGGCCCTGTGATTCAAGCAAATGGCGGTTTTATTTCCCAATATATGGGCGACGGCATCATGGCGCTGTTTAGAGACAACCATGGGTTAGCCGTTCAAGCCGCCATTGATATGCAACAAGCCATTCATCGCTATAATAAAAAGCGCTTTGCCCAAAATCGAGCAGCCATTCGAGTAGGCATTGGCCTGAATACCGGTCAATTGATGCTGGGCATTATCGGTGATAACAACCGCTATGATGCTAGTGTGATTTCTGATGCGGTAAATACGGCTTCTCGGATGGAAGGTTTGACGAAGATTTTTGGTTGTGGAGTGATTATTAGTGAAAGTACGTTGGTGGAGTTGTTGGAGGCAAGTGGATTAGAGGGTAACTTCCCGTTACCCTCTAATTTAGAAGTCAAGCAGCAGGATTCTAAATTACGGGGTGACGGGAAGTCACCCCGTAATATCGACTACCGATTCCTCGGCAAAATAAAAGTCAAAGGCAAATCTCAAATTATCAAAATCTTCGATTGTTACGAAGGAGATTCGGAACATATCCGAATTTTAAAATCTCAAACAAAGGCCAATTTTGAAAAAGCCATTCATTTTTATTTTGATAGAAAATTTGGGAAAGCGGCAGATTTATTCAAAGGGATTTTAGCACAATTTCCAGAGGATGTGGCGACAGAGTATTATATGGAAAAAGCGGTCAAATTTGTAGTGGATGGAGTGGATGCAGAATGGAATGGGGTAGAGACGATGATGTTGAAGTAATTTACAAGATGACAGGTTTTAACTCCGTATTTTAATCGGAGATTGTCTAGGATTTACAAGATGTTGTCAAATCCGTTGCATTTATTCATCCGTTGAAGAAAAATAGTCCAATGGGTAAATGAAGACAACGAATCTAATTAGTACAAAGATTATTTCCCTATTGTTTCATTCCTTTTCCTATTGTTTCATGGGCTTGTATTCCCCTATAAGACTATTTAACTTGACTTTTATTAATAAAGACCTCAATTAAAAAAAATGAAAAAACTACCAAAGAGATTTCTTACGCAAGTCGATGAACTGATTGAAGAATATTTAAATGAACCTGATTTATTGCCGCTTTTAACACAGCAATTATACCTTAGTTATTCTCAAGTATATCGGAAAGTTAAGCAAAAAACGGGTTATTCTCCTGCCATTTATATTCGAAAAAAAAGATTGGCTACTGCTCAAGAATGGATTAAAGAATCAGATGCGCAGATTTCGGAAATTGCTTATGAAACGGGTTTCCAAAGTTTGAATTATTTTTCTAGGTGTTTTTTAGATGAATTTGGTACCTCCCCTACCAGATTTCGCAAAAGCCAAAAGGAAAATGTTATAGTATGAGATTTTTACTACTAATACCCTTACTTTTTTCTTTCGGTTTAGGCAATGCCCAAGATTCCCTTTCTACTGAAGAGATGGAAAAGGTAACCACTAGGAATATCCCCAAAAATTTGAATTTATCTCATATAGCCATACAAAAACAAACCATCAATTTTCAGCAGTTAAACGAGTCCGATTATCGTCAAAAGTTGGCTTTTGGAGAAGCCCTAAGTCAATCTTTTGATGCTTTAGTGCCTTTTTATCATTATCCAGTAACGATGAATTTACCGCATTATTTAAATGATTTGACCTTTCATTTTTCTGCTATTGATTGGAAAGCTCCCCATAAAATAAAATACAGTTACTATTTAGAAGGTCTGGAAAATAATTGGAGTGAACCAACTACGGATGGCATTGCTGAATATGCCAATCTATGGCACGGCACTTATACCTTAAAAGTAAAAACGATGGGAGCAGCGCAAATTTGGAGCGCGCCTTTTTCTTATACTTTTTCCATTCAGCGACCGTGGTGGCTGAGTTGGTGGGCTTATATTATTTATGGGGGGCTAATACTAGCTACGGGTATTGGTATTTATCGACTAATAGCACAAAGAAAAGCAGAAGCAGCAGAAATTGAACGCTTATTAGCAGAAAACCGTTTGCTGGTGTTTTCTAATAACATCAGGAATAAAGCACCAAACGAACAAACCAAAGAAGATAGTTTCTTAGATCAAGTGAATAAAACTTTAGAAGCGCATCTAAGTGATGAAAATTTTGGCATTGCAGAATTATGTAAAATCCTAAAAATCAGTCGAGCGCAATTACATCGAAAATTAAAAAAATTAACAGGGCAATCTACTTCTCATTATATCCGCTCACTTCGATTAGATATAGCTAAAGGGCTATTGCAAAAAACGGATTTAAATGTATCCGAAGTGGCTTTTACGGTGGGATTTAGTAATGCGACCTATTTTTCTAAGGTATTTAAGGAAGAATTTGGGTATGCGCCTAGAGAGGCTAGGTTATAAACAATTAGCTATTAGGTGGAAGAAATGGTGAATAAGTAAGGCAGCGCTCTAAGGAGTACCTCCTTACGATTTTCTAGCTTGGCGAGGGCTCATACCAAATTCTTTAGAAAAACAGGAGCTAAAATAGGTGGTTTCTTTAAAGCCGACTTCAAAAGCAATTTCTGAAATTGTTTTATTGGTTGTATGCAGTAATTCATTAGCTTTTTGCAAGCGAATGGAACGGATGTAAAGGGCAGGAGATTTTCCAACGACCGCTTTTAGTTTACGATAGAATTGAGAATTACTCATACCTAAGATATGGCATAATTGAGCGGTATCAAAATGTTCCTCTTTTGCATGTGTTAAAATGATTTTTCTAACTTTTTGAATAAAGGCAGTTTCTAGTTTGAATTGGTCAGCCGCTCGTTTCGCAGTTGTAGCTGCTTTTGGTGGAAGGGCTGTACCGAATCGTTCCTGTAATTCACTTCTTAATTGAATCAATTGTGCTAACCTGACCAATAATTCTTCTCTGTTGAAAGGTTTGGCTAAATAGGCATCTGCCCCTTTTTGTAAACCAAAAATCTTGGAGTCAATGTCTGCTTTAGCGGTTAATAAAACAATGGGGATATGACTTGTTCTAATATCTTTTTTGAGGATTTCGCATAGTTCGTAACCATCTTTTTCTGGCATCATCACATCACTAATAATAATATCTGGAATTAACTGCAAAGCTTTATCTACTCCCTGTTGCCCATCTTCCGCAAAAGCCAATTGATACTCTTTTAACAAACAATTGCGCAAATACTTTTTCACATCTTGATTATCCTCTACAATTAAGGCCAAAGGAATTTCCGTAGCCGGCGTAAAATTATCTGCTAGAATTTCTGTATTCGCTTGTTTAAGGGTGACTGCTTTGACTAATTCCTCCGTAGCATCTTTAAGTCGCTTACCCCAACCCATATATTTTTTTTATAGTATCTTGAACCAGCGTACGATGAGGACCACGAATCCCACCGGTTCCTAAATCTATAGGTTCAAATGATTCCGTTATAGGTTCAAATTTCCAAAGAATCTTGCCAAAAGTAGAGCATAAAATATATCCATCCAAATCTATAGAAAGGTGATAAAAATAATCATCATGATTACTACTTTTGAGAGACTTTCGTGGACGATAAAATTTAAATTCATATCCATCAAATCTGACTAAATAATCAAAGTTTAACATCCAAATATACCCATGTTCATCTTGCTTAATATCAGTTATTTCATCAAATTTAAACCCATATTCACTTGCATAATGTTCTACTTTATATCCTTGTTCGTAGAAGGTTTTTGTTTGTCCTATTAGAAATAATGGCAAACTCAACAATATCCAAAAAAAGAAGGTACAAAGAATAGGTAATCTTGTGAACATAGTTAAAATCGTTGAAATTAGGAATTGATTGAATAGAGCCTTTGATGGCTATCAATGTAGGTTATTCTCTCAACGAATGTTTAGGAAGGAAGTAAGCAAGAGAGGAAAAATCCAAAAATAATGATTACTTATTGCTTTGTTTTCTACTTATCTTCCTTTTTCAAAAAAAGAATGCAGAATACCAAAGAATGATATTCCGCAAACTTATATCGGAGTTATAAAGCTAAATTTATTGTTTAATTATCTTAGTACTAATCTTTCCTTCATCAGTCGTTAAACTTAAAAAATAAGCTCCTACAGGTAGATCCCCCATCGAGTATTGAATTTGAGTAGGTGCATTTTTAAAATGTTCAAAGCCAATTGTTTTACCTTGCAAATCCGTTAGAAATAGACTGTAAACGGTAGTGTTGCTTTGAGATAAGTCAATATTCAATTGGTTACTTACGGGATTGGGAAATATGTCAATATTATTTTCTTTAAAATCTACTAAGCTCGTAGTATTTAATAACCGTTCTGCTTCCTGAACAGCCGCTAAGGCATTTAGTTTTCCATGCCCCCACCCCGGATTTGGTGTAGGCGAAATTGCCTCTGTAAAATTATCTTTAGTAGCAGACAGCGCTATTATTTCCTTTATCTCTGAAAAAGATAAATCAGGGTTTGCTTGCCAGATTAAAGCAACAGTTCCAGTCACCATAGGAGAGGCCATACTTGTTCCAGAAAATAATAGGTCAGGATTATTTGGATCTCCACCAAGAGCAGCTGCACCATAAATTTGGTCGAGTATGCCTAAATTTCCAAGATAATCTTTAGATAAACTAGAAAGGACCATGTGTCCAGGTGCTGTAATTTCTGGTTTTATTCTATTATCTATTGATGGTCCAACAGCAGAAAAACTAGCTAAATCTCCTTCTTCATCAAATGCGGGTATAGGTGTTCCATTGATATCAATTATTTCTGCTCTATTGGTATAAGCTCCAACTGATAAAACATTAAATGCTATTGCTGGTGAACCTACATTAAATAGATTTCTGGTAGGTAAAAAATGTTCTTCAGAAAAACCTCTTGCGCTAGGATTGTCTAAATTTACTGGAAACCCATCAAACATCGTGTAAAAAAATCCATTTCCTGAAACTTCAAATCTAAAAAAATCCATATTCGCACTTTCCTCTTGTATATTTAACCAATTAACGCCATCTACAATTTCTACAAAAAAGTTTGAATTAGGATAACCTGGCGCATCAGCAGAAATATCCCAGGTAAAGATATTAATAATACCAGCTATTGCTCCATTACTATGAAAAACAGTATCCGTATAAAAATCTAATTGCAACAAGTCTGAAAATTTTATAGTAGTAGTTGAGCCAACTGTTTTCTCATAATTATATCCACCTAAAGGGTCGTTTACATCAACAGCTACAGAATCTACATGAATCGTTAAATAAAGAGAATCTAAATGTTCATTAGCAACATATATATCTGCCAAGGCAGATTCAAATGCTAATTTTCCATTATATACGGTATCCTGCTCTAGGTTGCCTCCCCAAAACACACCTGCTGGACCAGGATTTCCAGCAGCTGCACAAACGCCTAATTGAGGGTTTCCATCTAAAATTTGATCATAAAAGAAACTAACAAAATCAAATCCGTCTCCAGGCTGTAACTGAGTTCCCCAACTCGTATTTACGACAGCAGGCATTCCCATTTCAGCGGCCTTTTGGCTAATAAAATCTAAGGCATCAATTAAGGCAGCCCCATCTGCAAGGTCAACGGTCACCCCTATAATTGTTGCCTCAGGAGCCATTCCTCTATTGCCTGCGGCTGTTCCAATAACGTGCGTGCCATGTCCTACCCCAAAATAAGGGTCTAGAAACTCGCCTTGAATTAAATTATCCTCATCTCCAGACAATTCAAGTTCAATATCTGCTGCTGTCCAAACAGAACCATAGGAATATTCTTCAGGATTAATACCCGAAGCATCCGTTTGATTCCATAAATAAGCAATTCTAGATTTTGTAGTATCTATAGGGTCTCTAAAATCAGGATGGGTAAAATCTATACCATCATCAATAATTCCTACCACTACGCCTTTTCCTGTATAAGCACTATTCAATCCTTCTAATCCTTGATGTACTTTATCTGCACCAATTTTTTGTTTGGCTATCTCATTGATTTTTTTAAAATGTCCACCTTGATGTACTTTAGTAATATCTTCTAATGCTAATAGTTCTAGTACTCTATTTTTTGGAATATCTATTGTAAAGTAGTTTCCTAAATCTGTATTTATAGAGCCTCCAAGTCCTATTATTTCTGATTTAACCTGACTATTTTTTGCTTCTATCATCAACCTGATATTATTATCCCGAATATTTTTAGTCGATGAAAAAGAGATAGGAGATTTTTCTTTTATCAAAGTTCTCTTTAAGAACATATCGGCTTTATCAAATAGTTTTTTATCTATTAATAAATTTTGAGTTTGACTAGTTCCTAAAGAACTTATTAACAAAGAACATAATGTAAGGAGTAAAATTTTAATTTTCATAAATTTCTATTTTATGTTGAAAAATTGCTTTCTATTTTTGACTACAACTTGTTATATCATCACCTTTTAAGTCGAAAATATTGTCCCTTAAAAAGAAAAATTATAGCTAAAAAGAGTGTGTAAATAATAGTAGCATTCATATCTTACTTATTGATAAGTACTCAGACATAATTAGTTTTAATTTTCAGACAGGATTACAAGATTTACATGATTTTGATTTTCAATGAGTTAAATCCTGTCAATCCTGAAATCCTGTCAAAAGAAATATAAAGATAATTTTGTCCAGCTACTTAGTTGCTCTTATTTTTAATTGACTGAGGTATTCGATAGTATCATTGATGGTTTTCAACTCTTCCATTGCTTCACAATTGATCCTTAAGCCTAAGTGACATTCAAATTCCATCATTAATTCTGCAAAGTCCAAAGAATCTAAACCTAAATCTTTGGTATAAGAAGCTTGTTTGGTAATTGCTTTTGGGGCAATGCCCATTCTTAGTAGTATGGTTTCTATTTCTTGTTGAATTTTTTGTTTGGTCATGCTTACTGTTTAATTATTTTTTTTGAAAGCTCCCCTTTTGAAGTGCTTATATGAAGCATATAAATTCCATTGATTAGCCCTTCCAAATTCAAAAAAGCTTGATTATTCAAAACATCTTTCTTTTGCGTAGGAATGATTTGTTTGCCTTGCAAGTCAAATAAAGAAAAGGCTATTGTTGAAATTGCTTTATCTTTTACTTCAAGCTTCAAAATATCTTGTACAGGATTAGGAGAAGTTTGAATTTCTTGTTTGGGTAATACTCGTATTCCAGTTGTTTGTGCTTGATTATAAATAACTATCCCATTTCCACTTTCAATACCTTCCTGTACAAGTTCTATCCCACTACCATCTAAATTAGCCTGATAGAGCGCAGCATTTGTTCCTAGAGTTGTCCAATATAGTTTTCTGTTTTCTGAGTCAATATCCATAGCAGCAATCGGGGCATTTTCGGAGATGATCGTTTCCCGATTCAATCCATCATAATCCGCTCTTTCAATGATTTTATTTTGGAAATCTATCCAATAAATTTGGTTCGTGAATTTATCTGTAACTACATCTTGAGGATAACCTATAGACTTCGCTACCTCTTGTATATCCGCTCCTGTTAAAGTAGCCGATTTGATTTTTCCTTCGTTGACTACCGACCAAAAAATTCTATTTTCAGAAAGTACAATTCCATCAGGTCTTCCTTTACCCTCAATTAGAACTCGAATATTCTCTCCGTTTTTATCAGCTACTTGAATATTATTTTGCCGATAATTGGTCCAATATATTTTTTGGTTTTCTTTATCTAAAGCTATATCTACTGGATTAAGAGGAGTATCTTGAGTGGTGATTATATTTTTCAAGTCAGTACCATCAAGATTTGAACTTTGTATTCGATTATATCCTTTATCGACCCAATATATTTTTTGTTCTTGCTCATCTAAAGTAATACCGAGTGGTTGTCCTAATTTATTATACTTAAAAATTTCTTTTTCTGTGCCGTCTAAGTTGGCAGATAATATCATATCATAGCCATTCTTCACCCAGTATAGTTTCTCTGTTGTCGGGCTTATAAGGAAACTATTAGTAGGATTGTCTAGTGTAGTTATATCTTCTAATTCCCCTCCATCTAAATTTGCTCTTTGAATCATTTCACGACCATAATCTGTCCAATATAGTTTATCCTCTCTAAGATTAATATTTAAATGTGTAGGGTAAACAAGATAATCAGCTACTATTGTTTTATTAGTACCATCTAAATTGACACTAAAAATACTTCTCTTTCCTGTACTCGTCCAGTATAGCTTGCCGTGTTCATTATCTATGTTTAAATAATCAGGAGATGATAAATTTTCTGCAAGTACTTCTAAACCACTACCATCAGTATTCATCCTTTGTATCTGTTGTCCTTTGTCTGGTGAAATACAAATCCAATATAGTTTTTGGTCAGGTTCATTATAAATTAGGCTCTTTAAGTGACCATTGATAGTTTTTAAACTTTCTATTTCATTTTTGTCTTCATTTATGGTATAAATTCTATCTGTTCCATCGTCATACCAAAAAATAGTTTGCTGATTGCCATCATAAATTACGTGGCTGGGAAAATTAATCGTATTTAAAAAAAGAGTCTTTTGATGATTGCCTTCTAAATCGGCACTAATAATAGCATCTGCATTCCAATCGCTCCAATAAATTCTATCATTCTTGGCATCTATCTGAAATGAAAACGAAGCATTTGAACCAGATACAATTGTTTTTATATTGCTACCAGCAAAATCTGATTGTTTTATTTCATTCCTATGCCCATCAGACCAATAAATTTTTTGATTTTCGCTATCCAAAACTAAAGAACGAGGAATTTGTATACCTGTCACTAAATCTCTTACACCTGTCCGATCTAAATTAGCTACTATTATTTTATGCTGACTAATATCTGGCCAATATATTTTATCGTTCTCTAGATCCAATACTAATTCGCTTGGGTTATATATTTCATTTGTTATCACCTCTATATTACTTCCATCTAAATCTGCTTGATAAATAGCATTGATACCATAATCTACCCAAAACATTTTATTAAAACTAGGAGCTATTTCTAAAAGATTTGGACTTACTAAATTTGTTACAATTAATTGCTTGTCTTGCCCATTCGTGTTAATTCGAATAATTGCTTCTTCCTTCCCATCTAACCAATATAATTTTTCAGTTGCTTCATCTAATTGTAAAGAGCTTAAAAGAGATATATGCTCTGCTATTGTCGTTTTACCCGAACCATCTACATTTATTGCTTGAATTTTTTCATTATGCAAATTTGTCCAGTATATTCGTTGACGAGTAAAATCGATACACATAGAAGTGATTCGACCAGATTCAGTTACAATATCTTCAAGTTCTGAACCATCTAGATTCGCTCTTTGTATTTTTCCTGTTAAGCCTGTTATCCAATAAAATTTTCCCGCTAAAGTGTCAATAATAATATTATAAGTAATAGAAAAATCCCTTTGTCTTGGAACGATTTGTTCTTGTGTTTTAGTTGTTATATTACCTTTATAAAGTCCTTCATTATTGACCCAAAAGACTTGTCTACCAGCAATATCAAAAGCATAATCATTCGTAGGGATATGATGTTCAAATAAAACCTCTGTATCAGTTTGTATAGTTCTATCAAATGGTGTTGTTCTAGTTAAATCTAAACCATAATTACTAGACCAATAAATTTCATTTCTATTTTCGGGAATATGCACAACCTTTGGATCTGCCATGCGGATACTCGAAGCCACTATATCTGTTATTTCTTTTTTCTGTACATTGATTTTTTGAATTTTTTGGTCAATCGCATTGGTTAAAAATATTTCTGTTTGGGCTTCAACTAATAAAATTGGTATCCAAAAGATGATTAATAAGTAGTAAATTTTTTTCATAAAAAGGGATTTTATGTTTCTTAGCATAGATTAAATAAGACCATACCTCTAACAAGTCAATCATCGCAATAAGGACGTTGTCTATTTTAGGTGAGCGTACAATAAGTTTACAGCTTAGTAGTTAGTAATGGATAAAAAATAACCCCGATTAAAATACGGGGCAAGCATTGGACAACTAGCATTTGATTTCCCACAGTTTACTCCGATTTTATCGGAGGACTTAATACCCAACGCCTGCCTGCCGCAAGCAGAGATTTTAGATGTTCCATTTATTATTTAGTGATTAAGTGCTTGGACAGAAATAAGTTACGTTTTTGACTGAGACTATTTTTTCGATAGACGAAGCAAAAAATCTTTGCATAGCCTAGCTACGGAAATATTTTTTAACAAAGTATATCGGAAAAAGAGACCGTCATAAAATGTATAAGTTAATTTTGTCCAAGCACTTACTTATAGAGATAAATCTCTTATGGTCTTAGCAATTGAATAAGAAAATTTTTAATATAATTGATAGCGTATTTAATATATAAAAAGTAAATATTTAATTTAATTGTCTTTTTAGATTATCTTCCTTATTTTTATACCTATCACCCTTTTTCCATAATTCTAATAAAAAGTTATAAAAAAATATAACTCTTTTAGCTATATTGTGATTAAACAACACAACTAACCTTATGCTCCAATCTTTTTCGATATTGAAATGGAGGATAACCATAGGTGTCCGAAAAACATTTTGAAAAATAAGCTTGTGAATTAAATCCTACTTGAAAAGCTATATCTCCAATAGTTAGTCTTGATTCAGCTAGTAGTTGACAGGCTTTTAAGATGCGCTTCCTACAGACATACATAGAAGGAGACAGCCCTGTTTCCTGACGAATTTTTCGATAAGTATGTGTGTAACTGATAGTCAATTCTCTACATAAAGTTTCTATAGAAAAATTTTCGTCGTGTAGATTAGTCTCAATGATTTTATCTAACCGAGTCAAAAAAGGAAGTGGTAATTCTTTCATGGCTTCTTGCTTTTTAGCTTGGGTAATTAATATTATATCATTATCTGCCAAATGGGATAAAAAATGATTTTAGGTACTTACTAATAACTACCAAATTTAGCAATTATGAAATCACCTTTTACCTCTTGCACAGTATATGGCAAAGGAAAATTAGTAGTTGCTAGTACAACAATTTTAATTATTATTTTAATGTAGAGAAAGAGTGAAAAAGGTAGAGGAAGCTGGTTTTTTGAGCTTACTAATAAAGCTGCCTATACTTTTGGTTTATAAATACAAATTTAATGGCTTTTCACTACTTTCCTAAAGACAAATTTAAGTTATTGTCTTAAAAAAAAGTAAGCTTAATTATTAAAAAACAAGTATAAAGTATTGATAATTAAATATTTAAGGTATTTACATTGTCGCACCAGAGGTGCTAAAAAATAAAAAATAAAATGCATGATACAAAATTGATTATCCTACTCAGGACCTTTGAAGAACGCGAAATAAAGGCCCTTGACAAATTTATTCAATCGCCCTATTTTAATAATAGTAAGACTATTTCACATCTATGGATTTACTTAAAAAAATATGCGCCTATTTTTGATGCTCCTCAATTGGTTAAAGAGAAAATTTTTAAAAAAATATTTCCAAAATTGAGTTATGATGATAAAAAATTACGACAATTAAGATCTCGATTATTTAAATTGGTTGAGGAATTTTTGGCTATAGAGCAATTTAAAAAAGAGAGATTTTTAGTACAAAAAAAGTTAGCGACAGCTTATTATGAAAAAGGTATATATAATTGGTTTGAAGATAATTATCGGGAGTTAATCCAGGATATTGAAAAAAAGTCGATCCAAAATGAAGATGAATACCTTGCTTCCATACAACTACATCACGAATTATTTTTTAATCAAAGAAGCACCAAACATACGCCTAATCCACCTGATTTATTAAAATGTACGGAACAATTAGAAAATTTTTATTGGTTAGGGAAGCTAAAATATGCTTGTGAGTGGAATTCTCGAAGATTAATTACTAGGGAAAAAATTCCAGTTGAAATGATTAATCTAAAAATACCTAAAAAATTTACTGTTCAAAAATACCCTTTAATATATTTATACCAAAAGATTTACCAGCTTTACAAACAACCAATCCAAAAAAATGAAATTTTACTAGAAAATACAATCAAGTTTTTCTATAAATTACAGAACTGTATTGATGTGGAAAAACAAACACCAATACTTATGTATCTATTAAATTATGGCATAAGAGCTTTTAAAATTGATGAAATTAAGTATAGTCAAAAATTATTTTCAATTTATAAAATTGGAATAAGTTCAAAAGCATTATTTTGGAAGCAATTAATTGGTGAAAATTCTTTTATTAATATAGTTTATGTTGGATGTTTAGCTAAAGATTATAATTGGGTTAGCAATTTTATTAACAACTATCAACAGCATCTCACTTTTGAAACCCGGCAAGAAACTATCAGTTATTGTTTATCAATACTACATTTTTTTAAGGCAAATTATGTTGAAGCTTTTTATCAATTGGAGAATCTAAAAACTTCTAATTTAATAAAAGAAATGTCAAGAAGAGCATTACAAATTCGCACCTGCTTTGAATGTTTTCTATTAGATGACAATTTTTACTCTATCCTTTTAGGTAAATCAGAAAATTTTAGGAAATTTTTAAATAGAAATGAAAATATTAATGACGAAAAAAAGATTGCTTTTCACAAACTTAATGAGAGCATTAAGACAATGGGTAATTTAATATACAAAAACGGCAAAAGAAAATCCTTTTTAAATCCTTTTTAAAGTTGAAAGAAAACATTAAAAAAGAGACTGGATTTCTTGCCAAAAATTGGATACTTAATCATTTAAATTTACTAATAGAACAAAATTCTAAGAAAATAGGGCAACCAATATAAATTAGCTGCCCTAAAGAATTATACAACTATCAAATCTTCAGTAATAATATACTTAAGTGAATTGATTTGCTTTATTTTTAATCTACTTTTTGAACATTTCATAATAAAAAATTTTAGGTTAAAAAATGAGTAAGCCATTACCTAGCGGAGCAATACCGATGGTTTATGTTTTAGTTTTAGGCATAGTGATCCCTATCAAAACTGAAGGGTGTTTCGTTTTAATAAGCTACTAATAGCATAATACTAGCCCTGTAAGTCAAACAACCTAACCTGTTGTTTGTATTGTTATATTAAGCTAAAAAGAATTGCTGAATTGTTAATTTTTCATAATTCTCTAACTTTTAGGTTACTAATATATAGAGGTCTTTTTGTTTTAATTAGTACAGGACAAAGGTGCAATATTTGATCTCGAAATAATTATATTATTTTTTCAAATACTTTAATTATTTCTTTTTTCGTCCAATTAATTAACTACTTATAGCTATTATTTCTACTTTTCATTACCTCATGTGGGGTTTTAAAAAAAGTAACCTAGTAATTTGTCAAGTATAAAATGACAGGTCCAAAATTTTTCGAGGAGGCACTTGGAAGTCTTAAAGACACTCCAAGGTCACAGGATAAAAACTTTGGAGCGTCTTTTCGACCTCCAAGCATTTTAACTACCAATCTGTCATTTCAATTTTGATTGACCACTAGTAATGGATGAAATAAAAATAACTATTACTTTTAAGGGAGTATTTTTTCCTTTAGCATCTTGTCTGAATCGTTTCTAAGCAAATAATCGTATTTTTGCAACAAGAAGCAATAGGTAGCCATTCTTCCTATTTTTCAATCATTATTTATCATTTATTAGAATAGAAAATGTCACCATATCTACTATATTCAGACGGAGCAGGAAATGTATTTGAAGATACGACCTTATATGCTTGTGGCAGAAGTGGGCATTATATTCAGCCTGTTCCAGAAGAAGATTGGATAGTGTTGCCCGAAGGTGGTTCTTTGTATGAATTACCAGGCAGACGAGGCGTAGGCATAGATGTGAGAACGGGCGAATTGCGAGAATGCCAGTTGGGTTGGGCAATGGCAGCTTTTATTCCACCAGCACATACAGGTTTATTAATGGCGGCTTATACTAGTGCAGAAGATGCAGAAGTTTTGCCACTTTTCTGTTATACCGCAGTTGGTTGGAATGAAGCAGATGATACCTTTTATGTAACAGCGGTCAGAATAGAATCGGATATTCGACAAGAGGCAGCTGGTTTTGATGAAACAAAAGTAGAAACAGGGGTAACAGAATTAATCGAGAAATATCCGAATAATAGAGTAGTTGAGCATTTAGCCAATAATTGTGCTTTGACTTATGAATGTCCTGCGGCTAGAAATTATTTTATGGGTCGATGGGAATGTCCAATTCCTAGTTCTCCTGCTTGTAATTCTAATTGTTTGGGCTGTATTTCCTTACAACCAGAAGATGAGGCGATAGTTTCTACGCAAGACCGATTGCAATTTAAGCCTTCGGCAGGGGAAATTGTCGAATATACCGTTCCGCATTTGATGAATGCTCCTTTTCCCATTGTTTCTTTTGGGCAAGGTTGCGAAGGGGAACCGCTATTAATGTGGGAAACCATCCGAGAGTCCATTTTACAAATCCGAAAATTTACAAATAAAGGCAGTATCAATATTAATACGAATGCTAGTAAACCTGATGCGGTCAAGGCATTATGTGAAGCGGGCTTAAATAGTATTCGAGTCAGTACCAATTCTTTTCAAAAAGCCTTATACGACCCTTATTATAGACCAAATAATTATCAGTTTGAAGATATTATAGAAAGTATCAAAGTGGTCAATAGTTATGGTGGCTGGACGAGTATCAATTATTTTGTTTTTCCTGGTGTGACGGATAGTGTAGCAGAATATGAGGCTTTACGAAAAGTGATTAGAGAGACAGGCTTAAAAATGATTCAATGGCGAAATTTTAATATTGACCCAGATTGGTATTTAAAGCGAATTGGATTGGAAGATGCAGGGGAATGTTTAGGCGTTAAACAATTAATGGATTTAATTAAAGAAGAATTTCCGAATATTAAATATGGCTATTTTAATCCACCAATTGAGCGGATTGAGGGGAATTATGAAATGGATTTTGCGCATTGATAGGGTTGTCAGTTATCAGTTGTCGGTTTGACGCACTAACTGAAACCGATAACTGACAACCGACAACCGACAACAATTTTACACAAAAAAACTACCTACTCTTGTCGAGCCAATTACCTCCATTATCCATTATTTTCGAAAATAAACATTGGCTGGCAGTCAATAAAATACCTAAGTTATCGGTAGAAAAAAGTCCTTATGGAGAACCGACTATCGAGTCAAGGGTTTTCGACCATGTTTCTAAAGCTTATCGCAATCCTTATATTGGCATCATTCATCGATTAGATAGAGTGACAACAGGCGTTTTATTATTTGCTAAACGAAAAAGTACGCTTCGAAAAATCAATGAGCAGTTTCGAAATAGGGAAGTCCAAAAGACTTATTTGGCAATTGTAGAAGAAGCGCCTGAAAAATCGAAAGGCACCTTAATTAATTTTTTATCCAAAGATAGACCGACTAGAAAAGGCATTGTCAATGCGACCAAAATCAAAGGAAGCGTGGAATGTACCTTAAGTTATGAAGTAATTGGAAAAAATAAATTTGGTCATTTATTAATGGTCAAACCTATTACAGGGAAATTTCATCAGATTAGGGTACAATTAGCCCATATCGGTTGCCCCATTTTAGGCGATGCAAAATATGGTGCTACTAAAAATGACTCCCCTAATGCTGTTGCTTTACATGCTTGGAAATTAGCTTTTACTAACCCTACTACTGAAATGCCCATTGAATTAATGGCTCCGCTCCAAGAAAATGAATGGTGGGAAGGTTTTGAAGAAATCTTAGCTGAAAAAACTAAAAAATCGAGGTAATTCTAGTAATTTTGCTATCCCATTTTACTGTCTGATAATTTTTTAAAGGAAAATATAATTATATGCGTTCAAGTACAGAAGCAGCTTCTCTTGAGATTAACGGTATGTTTTGGGTTCATCTTTTTGTAACTAGCCTAGCATGGGTTGGTCCTTTTTTGTTTTCTTGGTATTTAATGATTCTTGCCTATATTGTTGTGCAAATGCAGTATCAAGTTTTTAATCGTTGTCTGATGAATGAAGGGCATGAATTAGGAGAAGAAGACCACAATACGTTTTATCACTACATTTTTACTAAAATGGGCATGACTTTAGAACGTAAAGTAGTCAAGAAGTTTGTTCGAGAACGATTGAATTATATTTTAGGGGCAATTGCCATTTTTTGGCAGGTTTATTTAGGTTTTGAGCCTTTGTTATTCTTTTCTAATACTTGGCCTTTTTAGTACAATCCTTATAGCTTATTTTCACCACAAAGATACAAAGTACACATAGCTCACATAGTTTTTTGACGAGCGTAGCTTACCTTTTTAAGAGTAATATTTATTTTTGGTAGTACTAAAAATGTAATGCTAGTGAGTTTTTTTATCCGTTGTCCTTTAATAATCCGTTGTAGAAAAATAGATACAATGGATGGAGATAGTTTTAATTTTATCATTCTTTGCTACCTAATCTAAATGTAATTTTCCAAACATTTTGAAACTAAATGACTAGTAAATGAGGTTTAATACTTTATTACACTAAAATAAAAGTATAACTTTAGTTTAACGACAGACACATGAAAATAAAGTTGATATAGAATTTATTGAATGGCAGACCATATAGAATAGAGCGTCAGACAAAAAAGGAAGAAATATCCGTGTCCCTTCATTTATCTGTGGTAGCAATTAATACCACGGATAAATGAAGGGATACAGATGCTAAACGTTAGAAAGTAGTGATAATAATTTTTGTAGTATCAATTTTTACGCTGACTATCTATACCGTGAACCGTAAACCAATCAAAAATAAAATATAATGACCGCAACACCGACCGTTAAATCCACCTACGCAGTAGATAATAGAGGCTATTATGGCGAATTTGGGGGCGCATTCATTCCAGAGATGCTGCATCCGAATATTGAAGAATTACGCAATGTTTATTTAGAAATTATGCAAGAGGCTGATTTCCAAAAAGAATTTCGTGGTTTGTTAAAAGATTATGTGGGAAGACCGACTCCACTTTATTATGCCGAGCGTTTATCCAATCATTATAAGACAAATATTTACCTTAAACGAGAAGATTTAAATCATACGGGCGCACATAAAGTCAATAACACCATCGGTCAAATTTTATTGGCAAAACGATTGGGCAAAAAGCGAATTATTGCCGAAACAGGGGCAGGCCAACACGGGGTGGCAACTGCTACCGTTTGTGCTTTAATGGGCTTGCCTTGTATCGTTTATATGGGCGCTATTGATATTGAACGACAAGCACCCAATGTATCTAGAATGAAAATGTTGGGCGCAGAAGTTCGACCCGCATTAAGTGGCAGTCAGACTTTAAAAGATGCGACGAATGAGGCCATTCGAGATTGGATTAATAATCCAGCAGATACGCATTATATTATTGGGTCTGCCATTGGTCCACATCCCTATCCTGATATGGTCACTCGATTTCAATCGGTGATTAGTGAAGAAATCAAATGGCAATTAAAAGAACAAACAGGGAAAGAAAATCCTGATGCGGTGATGGCTTGTATTGGTGGGGGTAGTAATGCAGCGGGTACTTTTTATCATTATTTGGATGAACCAGATGTACGCTTAATTGCCGTAGAAGCAGCAGGCTTGGGTATTGATTCTGGTGAATCGGCTGCAACTAGTGTCTTGGGGACAAAGGGAATTATTCACGGTTGTCGAACGCTTTTAATGCAAACCAAAGATGGGCAAATTGTAGAACCTTATTCGATTTCTGCTGGTTTGGATTATCCCGGTATTGGCCCAATGCATGCTCATTTGATTGATACAGGTCGAGCTGAAGCGGTAAGTATTACGGATGCAGATGCCTTGAAAGCGGCTTATTTTTTAACTCGAACAGAAGGAATTATTCCTGCTTTAGAATCTGCGCATGCCTTTGCTGCTTTAGATTATATCAAGTATAAAGAAGACGATGTGATTGTAGTAAATTTATCTGGTCGAGGTGATAAGGACTTAAATACTTTTATTAAGCATATTGAAAAGTATGGGTGAGACTAAGAAGCCAGACCGAAAATTAAAATTTTCTGTCAGAAGTCAGATTCGTAAGACAAGTTAACTGAAAATAGGCGATTTGCTAAATTTAGAAAATCAGGAGTTCTCGTTCAGTCTGTAAGATTCATCTGACTTCTGACAGTTTATGAAATAAACGGTCTGACTTCTGTCTTCTGATTTTAGTCTTCTAAAAATAAACCTTCACCCCTCCATAAAAATTAGCCGTCGGCGCTGGTTCAAAAAAGCGACTACCAAAGGCATTCACTCTAATATTATCAAAATATTCCGTTCCAAATAAATTATTAATACCAAAAAATGGTTCGATATGACCTTTCTTGAGATTATGTCGATAGCCTAATTTCAAATTGATCACCGTAAAACCATCAACGGTTACTGTATTATCATCTCTGGCAAATAATTCTCCGATACTTCTGACTTGTAAAGAACCAAATATCCCTTTATCACGTCCATAGTTTAAAGCAAAAAAAGTATTGTGTTTGGGAATACCAGGTAAGGTGTTTCCCCCAAAATCAAGAAATTCTTCGTAGGTAAAATCTGAGAAGGTATAGTTTAAAAAGGCATTTAAGCCTTTCGCTACATTATAAGTCAAACTCGCTTCAATTCCCTTGCGGTCTGTGCTACCTGCATTTCTAAAAAAATCTCTATCTGGAAAATCTTCTAATTCAAACGATACAATTTCTTCCTTTACATCAATGGTAAATAAAGCCAATTCGTAGCGTAATTTATTATTGACAATACCTTTGATGCCCAACTCATAATTAGTCGCCTTTTGTGGCTGTAATTCAGGATTAAAACCACCTAATCCCGATGGGTTATTGGATAATTCATTTAAAGTAGGCGTTTCAAAATTGGTTGAAATATTACCATAAATATTGGCTGCATCAGCAACGCTATAGACTAAACCAAAAGTAGGATTAAAATTATTTAAATTAGATTCCCCTGATTGGTCGCCATTACTGAGAAAATTATCTGTTGCTTTTAGGCGAACGGCATCATAGCGTAGCCCTAACATCGCTGTGAATTTATCGGATAAGCTCAATTCCTGTATCAAGAAAGCACCAAAACTTCTAAATGCTTCTTTTTGGTCTAAGGTCATATCACCTCTAACTCCATCTTCATTGACAAACCGCATTCTATCATCTTCCTGATTTTGTAAATCTATTCCAACTTTAAGGCGGTAAGGCAACCCAAAAACTTTATCTTTATGTAAATCATAATTAATATTTAAGCCTGTAAAAGTTCTATCAAATTCTACAATACCACCAAAGCCGAATGGCAAACGATTGGCAAAATCTCGATTACTTATCCAAGTTTTTATTTCTAATTGTTGTCCATCAGCAATCGCATTTTTATAGATTAAAGCAAAGCGAGATTGCGTAATTTCTTCGCCGCCCATAAAAGACAAGTTTCTATCTCTAGCACTTCGACGATCTGTTTCTGCTTGTTCTAGATTAATCCCCCCAGGGTCATCTGCTTGTGGGCTATTAGCATAATTGGCTAAAAACTGCAAATCCGATTTGTCGGTGAGTTGAAAATTAAATTTACCATTCAAAATAGTATTTTTCATCCCACTATTGTCTCTATATCCATCTGTATTGACATGAATGCCATGAATTAAATAGCCAAATTTTCCTTTCTGCTGCCCTGTTTTTAGCTGATATTGTTGTAAACCATAAGAACCCAAAGCAACTCTTGCTTCTACAAAAGGAGTAGCCGTAGGATTCTGCGTCGTAAAACTAATCACCCCACCAGAAGCATTGCCATATAAGCCAGAAGATGGTCCTCTGACGACTTCTATATTTTCTAAAACTCCTAAATCTAAATTATCCACTTGTGCTTGACCATCAGGCGTTGATTCGGGAATACCATCTACTAGTACTTTTACGCCTCTAATTCCGAAAGCTGCTCTTGCGCCAAACCCTCGAATCGAAACTCGTAAATCTTGAGAGAAATTATTGCCATTTAAAGCAAATAAACCTGGAATCGCATCTAGGGATTCATTGACCGATAATTGGTTCTGCCCTTTTTGAATGAAGGAC
Source organism: uncultured Saprospiraceae bacterium (assembly GCA_964644655.1). GTDB lineage: Bacteria > Bacteroidota > Bacteroidia > Chitinophagales > Saprospiraceae > JAFMDF01. Next base: position 36,093 of record CAZXYA010000013.1, read on the forward strand.
TTGGCTAGGGAAGTCGTGGCTAGAGGTGATTTTATGTCTTCCGTTTCAAAACGAGTTGCTTGGACGGTGACGGGAATTAAATCGTAAATTTCTGCGGTATCAATTTGGGCGGTTATTCCATTTGCAAAAAAACAGAAAAGTATAAAAGGTAAAATTCTCATGTTTGGAAATAGACTATTTTTCAAAAAAGAAGATAAATAAGACCTATTGAGTAATTTGACAACCCTATAATTTAAGTTTATCAATCGTCTTAAAATATTCATTGTTCTTTTTTCAATTGAAAAAAAAGAACCAAAAATTCTAGTCAAAAAAAATCGCTCCGCATTTTTTGACAGGCAGCCGCCACCTAGATAGATAATCGGCAATAGTCAACATGGAACATTAATGTAGACCTATATGTTTTCTACCAAATAAAAAAGCAGGAAACAAAAGCCAAATATAATGCTTTTGTTCCCTGCTTTTATAATCGTAATTGGAAAATAATTTCCCTATTTGAATTTTTCTAAAAATAAATTTCCTAGCTACGAATATTTATCTTATTCCGTGCATTAATTTCTTCACTATTGGAGACAATACAATACAAAGTACCCCAAGTGCCACAGAAACAGCCGTCAATATCCAAAAGAAATAGCTAATGCCACTTTCATCTGCAATCCCTTCCGAAGCACCTCCAAAAACACCCGCTAATTTCATTCCTATTGCAATGGCTAAATAATACATGCCATACATAAAAGCAATCATTCGCCCTGGCACTAATTTACTGACCAAAGAAAGAGAAACAGGCGAAATACAAAGTTCTCCTAAAGTATGAAATAAGTAAACTAAGATTAACCAAATCATGCTAACGGATACAGTTTTAGCCGCAGCGCCTGGAGGAATATCACTTGCACCATAAGCGATACAAGCCATTCCAAGTCCTAATAAAAACATGCCAATAGCATATTTCATATTGGCACTTGGATTATACTTACTCTCCCACCATTTAGAAAATAGAGGTGCAAAAATGATGATATACAGAGAATTTAAGATACCGAACCAAGAAGCAGTAACCTCTGATTTCTCCGCCACAAATTCTCGTTGCAACATCCATAAAGTGATGCCCCAAATAATGAGAAAACTGATAACTAGAAAAACAAAAGACAAGCCGTATTTGCTACCAATCTGTTGGTATAATAAAAAGATAATCCAAGTAAAAATACTCAGCGGAACAAGCGTTAGAATAGAATTGACAATATTAAAAGTCATCCCTGCACTACCTTCTAAAACTCTATCTGTATAATCTCTCGCAAAAATAGTTAACGACCCTGGTGCTTGTTCAAAAACAGCCCAAAAGAAAATCGTTACAAAACAAAAGAATAATACCGCTATCATCTTATCTCTTGTAATGCTAGAATAATTGGCTAAACGAGCTACCACAACAATTAAAAAAATCACAAAAGCAGCAATAATGGTAAAATTAGGCCCGCTCATGCCTCCAACGCTAAAGGGTAGAAAATTAGTCGCCCCTTCTGATATTTTTGAAACGGGGTCGTTAATAATCCAAATGAACCCTAAAAGTGCTGCAATTCCAGAAAGTACAATCTGCCACGTTTCAAATGGATTTCTTTTGTCCCCATCGTCTTCTATTACGGCTAGTTGTTTTTCTTTAGTTGGTTTTACCCCTGCCTCACCAAACACACCTTGCGCAAACCAAAATTGCAATAAACCAAAGAACATAAAGATACCTGCTAATCCAAATCCATAAGTCCAACCTATTTTTTCCCCTAAATAACCGCAAAGCAAAATCCCCAAGAATGCACCTGAATTTACACCCATGTAAAAAATGGTATATGCACCATCTTTTTTCTCTGGATATTTCTCATACATTTCAGAGATAATGGAGGTCATACAGGGTTTAAAAAAACCACTTCCCACTACCAGCAAGGTCAATCCTGTATAGATAAAGAAGGGGGTTTCCAATGCCATACTACCATGTCCCAAGGACATCAGTAAGGCCCCCAAAGCGACCGAATTTCGATATCCAATAATATTATCTGCAATATAGCCACCGACTAATGTAGATAAGTAGACCAAAGAGACATAGGTGCCAAAAATAGCAAAGGCGTGTTCAGATGGCCAGCCCCAACCACCACCAATAATGGAAGCAGTAAAAAACATGATTAATAAGGCACGCATGCCATAATAGGAAAATCGCTCCCACATTTCTGTGAAAAATAAGACAAATAAGCCTGATGGATGTCCTAAGACGGAACCGTTCGCAGTTAATAAATCTGCTTTATTATTTGACATGAAATAGGATTTAGTAAATGATGATTTTATTTGTCGGGTGTTTGTAGCGCCAAGCGCTGCTTGGTGGCATTTTTCATCAAGCAGCGCTTGGCACTACAGCTATTTTATATCGCCCATCCATTTTTTAGCAAATGGACTTAAAGCCAAGAAGATAATGCCTGCACCAATACTTACCGTTACTACGGACATGAATAAATCGGGTACTTGTTGCACATTTTCTGGGTCAAAGTTTCCAGCAAATAAACCTGCAATTAAATTACCCAAGGCAGCCCCTACAAACCAAATCCCCATCATTTGACCAACATATCGTTTAGGAGATAATTTAGTCGTCGCACTCATTCCAATAGGGCTTAAGGTTAATTCGCCAATCGTATGCAAAAAGTAAGTCAATACTAAAAAGAACATGCCTGCTTTTTCACCGCCCGCTGCTATTCTTGCAGCAAAAACCATCACTAAAAAACCCAACCCTAGCATGATTAAACCAAAGGCAAATTTTAAAGGGGTATTTGGATTCATATTTTTAGCTGCTAGTTTCACCCATAAGGCGCCCATCAATGGTGCACAAATGATGATAAACATAGAGTTGACCGATTGTAGTGAACCCGCAGGTACCGTAAAGCCAAACAAACCTCTATCTGTATGGTCTCTAGCAAATAAATTTAGGGAAGAACCTGCTTGTTCAAAACCTGACCAGAAAACAGCTGCCCCAACAAATAACAAAAAGATAATGGCTACTTTTTTCTTTTCATCTTCGGTCAAACCTCCTGCGGTAAGGATGTAGATAAAATAAAATAAAGTGATTAAAACAATCACAACTCCAACGCCTTGTGCAATGCCCGTTGCAGTTGTCATATCTATCTGCCCAGTATATTGTAATATGCCTAAAATACCAATTAATAATATCACTAAACCAAAACCTAAAGTACTATTAGAAGAACTATTATTATCTAATTCAGCGGCTTCTTTTGCTTTAGCAACAACCCCTAATTCTCCGAGCGTTCCTTCGGTCATTTTATACTGAACTAAACCAGCAAACATTCCTATGGCTGCTATACCAAAACCTAAATGCCAACTTACATTTTCAGCCACAATCGGTACAATCAATTGCCCTAAAAATGCCCCTAAGTTAATCCCCATATAAAACGTAGAAAAACCTGCATCTCGTCTTGCGCCACCTTCTGGATATAAATCCCCTACAATGGTACTAATATTTGGTTTTAATAAACCCGTTCCTATCGCAACTAAACTTAATCCAAAAAAGAATATGGTTGGACTTCCCGGAATAGCTAAGACTATATGCCCAAGCATAATGATAATTCCACCATAATAAATGGCTTTTCGTTGTCCAAAAATATTATCTGCTAACCATCCACCCGGTAAGGTTAATAAATAAACCCCTGCGGTATATAATCCATAAACTGCCGCTGCGGTTTCTGTCGTCAACCCCAATCCTTCTTGTGCCGCATCGGTGGTCATAAAAAGAATCAACATGGCACGCATCCCATAATAACTAAATCGCTCCCACATTTCTGT